>JBKOYU010000081.1:0-4991 GCA_046725575.1 Actinomycetota bacterium
ATCACGCTGCGCGATTGTTCTGACCACGGCCGAATCGTAGCACATCGTGCTACAGCCCGCTACAGGGCTTATCTGATGTTGCAGTCTTTTGGTTGCGGCACAGGCGGCGCCGAAGCCCAGGGATCGACGCGTTCCCAAATCCGCGCGATCACGTTCTCAACGCCCAGACCTCAACACCGCCCACCGGGCCATCCACGGGTTTTCGTCAGGTCCCCGAGGGCGTGACCCGCTCGGAGCTTACCGAAAGGCGTTCGTCACGCCCGCACAGCGCGACCAGAGCGATGTGTCCCCTCGCAAGGCGCCCAGTCTGGATAACGTCCCCGCACCCAGCGGGCGAAGGCCGCCAAGCGCGCGATCATCGCACCTGCTCGAGTAGCGAGCCCCACTCGAAGCGGGCGGCGGCCGTGGCGTCGTCGTCCAATGGCGAATCCTGGGCCAGTGCGACCAGCGCAGCGGCGATGCCCAGCGTCGGCACCCGATGACGCTTCGACGCACTCACGATTTCCTCGAACGCAACCTCAATCGTGCAGCGCCGCAGTGCGATCAACACACCCTCCGCGCGGTCCAGCATTCTGGCGTCGGCCCTCGCGGGATCTTCTATCGCTGCCCTGAGATCCATGCGGGACTGACGTTCCCCATCAGCGCAGAATCAAACCTTCAGCGCAGCTCGGCGATCACCTTCGCGAACACTTCCGCATGCGGCGCCTGAACGATGATGTAGCTGACACCGTGGGTGTCGCGGTAGCCCCGGATCCGGTCGGCCATGTCCCGCGTCGACCCCGACAGCACACCCGGGTGGCCTAGCAGTTCCTCGTCGGTCAGGTCGGGCAGGAAGCGACGGGGGATCTTCAGGTCCGGCATTCCGGAACCGTCGATCGGCATCGCGGTGATCGCCACGTTCAGCTCAAGCGCTTCGAAGCGGTCACCGGCCGCGTTGCGCACGAACGAAATCCGTTCGGCAAGCGGATCCTCCGACGCGCTGGCGGCTCGGTCGCCTCCCGTGAAGCCGATGATGTCGGCCTGCTTGGCGGCGACGGTCAGCACTCGGTCGCCGTTGCCCGCGATCAGGATCGGCACGTCGGGCAGGTGCTCGCGCATGTACTCGATGACGTGTTGCATGTAGTCGATCCGCTGGCGCGCGCTGGGGTAGGGCAGTTCGGCTGCCTCGAACTCCTCACGCACATATCCGGTGCCCAGCCCGAGCTCGAATCGCCCGTCGGTGAGATCGCGCATGGCGCCGACGTCGCGGGCCAGCAGCGCGGGCTTATAGAACCCTGCATTGAGGACGAACGTCCCCAGGCGCAGCGTGCTGGTGGCCGCGGCAGCCGACATCAGCGCCGGAAACGGCGCCGGCGCGTTGAGGTGGTCGGGTACGTGTAGCACGTCGAAGCCCAACTGCTCCGCCCGGCGGGCGGCGTCTTGAACCTTCGCCCGCGACCGCGCGTCGTGCAGACCCAAACCGAACCGGAAGTCCTTGACCATTCCCCGATCGTAGGCAGCCAGTCGCGATGTTTGGCGGCCGCCACTAGTGGGCAAACCTGATCCGCCGACTTCGAATCCCGAGGTCCACTACAGAAAGACCAACCGCCGGATCCGGCCCGTCGTGAGATCTCCGACGGGCCGGATCGATCTTCTCGCCATGGCCAGTCATCCCACTTTTGGCGTCGAAGAAGAGTTTCTCCTCGCCGACCCGACGACCGGCGAACCGGTCGCCGTGAACAGAGCCGTGGCCCGCCATGCCGCCGACCACGGGGTCAAGCTGCAACTCGAGCTGGCCAGCTGCCAGATCGAGACCAACACCAACGTCGTCGGTGGCAGCTGCGAACTTCGGCGCCAGCTCACTCGGCTGCGGCGGATCGCCGCCGACGCCGCCGAGGCCAGTGGCGCACAGCTGCTCGCGGTGGCGCTGCCTCCGACCAGGCCGCACGAGTTCCCCATCACCGACACCCCGCGCTACCGCGAAATCGCCGACAAGTTCGGCATGGTCGCCGAGGAGGGCATCTGCGGGGCGCACGTACATGTCGCGGTGCCCAGCCGGGAGCTTGCCGTGCGGGTGAGCAACCGGCTACGACCGTGGCTGCCGCTGTTCCTCGCGCTGACCGCCAATTCGGCGGTGTACCGCAGCACAGACACCCGCTACGCCAGCTGGCGCAGTATTGTGTGGGCGCGATGGCCCAGCGCCGGCCCGCCACCGCATTTCGACTCCGTCGACGAGTACGACGCGATGGTGCGGCTGTTGCGCCGCGCCGGAGCGGTGCTCGACGACGGCATGGTCTATTGGGACGTCCGCGCGTCGGCGAAGTTCCCGACGGTCGAGGTGCGCGTCGCTGACGTGCCGGCGACAGTCGCCGAGACCGTGTTGCTGGCCACGTTGATTCGTGCCAGCGTGATGACGGCGCTCGACGATGAGCGATGCGGCGAGCCGACTCCGCCGCTCGCGCCGCACGCGCTCAAGGCCGCGTACTGGAAGTCGGCCCGTGACGGACTCGACGGCCAGGCCATCGATCTGCTTGAAAGCCATGCGCTGATGCCCACGCGGAAGTTGTTGCAGCGCATGGTCGATCACGTCAGGCCCGCCCTCGAAGACGTCGGCGACTACGAGATGGTGAAGGACGAGCTGGCGCGCATCGACCTTGAGGGCAACGGCGCGATGCGCCAGCGGCGCGCATGGCATCGACGGCATGACGTGAAAGACGTCGTCGCCGAGCTCGCGGCTGCCACGCTGTCATGAGCCCCGCGAGCGACCGCAAAATGCCAACTTCTTGCGGTGTGTCGCGTACAAACACGGTCGCTCGCGGGGTGTAACCGGCGCCTCGGTGGGCGTTACGTCAGCGCGAGCTTGGCGAACGGCGGGCTGGTCGGCTGCGCTGAACCACCCGGCGGTTCGACGGTGAACGCCAGCGTCTGCGAGTCGCCGAGATCGGGCAACACCGCGGTGGTCGAGGGCGCGACGTTCTTGGCGTCCATCGTCCCGGCCGAGTGCGGCCCCTTATCGTCGATCAGCCACATCTGATACACGGTTCCCTGCTGGGGCGGGGCAACGTTGTTCATCACCAGCACACCGGCGTTCTTCGCGCGGGAGAAGACCACGGTCGCCGTTCCGCCGGTTGGAATCTGGCCGGACACAGTCCGCACGTCGGGGGCTGCGAACACCTGCTCGGCGGTCGACGGAGTAGGTGCCGGCTGCAGCGCCATTCCGAGGCCAAGCGCACCGAGGCCGATGACCACCGCGGCCGCTGCGGCCAGGCCAATGGTCTGCCAGCGCTTGATCCGCCGACGCAGTGTGCGCACCGGATCACCGCTCACCTCGGTCAGCAGTCGGTCCCGCAACTGGCCCGGCGGCTCGACGGCGGTCGCGGCTGACACCACCGCCATGGTTTCCCGCACAGCGCGGACTTCGTCGGCAAACGCCTGCGCGACGTCTGGGGGAGCGGCTGCGACGCGTCGCTCGATGTCGGCGAGCTCGGCCTCCGGCACTGCGTGCAACGCGTACGGCGTCGCGAGGGCAATCAGATCGGGATCATTCGGCTCGGTCATGCGACCCCCAGACACCTGCGCAGGCCGCGGATGGCATCGCGCATCCGTGACTTGATCGTGGCAAGGTTTGCCGACAACCGTTCTGACACTTGGGAATACGTCAGCCCGTCGTAGTACGCGAGCTGAATGCACTCGCGTTGCGCATCAGTCAGCGAGTCCAGGCAGTCGGCCACCTGGCGCCGCTCGTCGCGCAGGATCACCGAATCGGCGACCTGATCCGACGGCGGGTCGACGTTGGCGGCGCCGTAGCGCGACTCACGCTGGCTGGCCGCCTGCTCCGAGCGCACCCGATCGACGGCGCGCCGGTGCGCCAAGGTCAGCAGCCACGCGAGCGGCGAGCCGGCAGACGGGTCGTAGCTGTCCGCGGTGCGCCACACCTGCAGGTAGATATCGTGCGTGGTCTCCTCGCTGTAGCCGGGGTCGCGCAAGACACGAATGACCAGGCCGAACACCCTGGCCCGGGTGCGGTCGTAGAAGGTGGCGAACGCATCGACGTCCCGCCGGGCCACCTGGCGCAACAATGCGTCGAGTTCGGTGGTCACGAGCGGTAGCCTAGCCACCGGCGTCAATATCGTCATGGTAATCGCGATTTGGCTGCGATAGAGGCGAATTCTGTTGTATCCGAACGACTTTCGCTCTCGCGGTAACGACACGCGACCGGTACCCGCCGCAGCCGCAGAATAATGCCCTGCACTCGAATGGCCAACGCACCCATCAGCGGAGCCAGCGGCGAGACCACCTGCAGCCGCAGCAGTTCACTGATGCTGGCCCGTCGCCTTGAGCCACGGAGCGTGGCAACGAATGCGGGCTGGTTTTCGCGATGCAGCGAAATCCGCACATCCAGGTCGGCGTCCGGCAGCGGTGCATACACCCAGTAGTACCCGTCGACGGCGTTGAAAGGGGAGGTGTAGAACTGCTTGCGCACCATCGCGGGCCCGTCACCGCTGGGCGGCAGCAGGTATGCGTGACGATCGCCGTACGTGTTGTGCACTTCGGCGATGACGTGGCGCAACACGCCGTCGGCGTCGTGGCACCAGTACAGGCTCAGCGGGTTGAACACATAGCCGAGCACCTTCGCCTGCATCAGCGCGGTGATCTTTCCGCCCCGCAAGTCGATGCCTCGATCGGCCAGGAAACTGTCGATGCGTTGCCGCAGTGAGTCGTCCGGCCCGCAGGCCTCTGGCGCCCAGAAGTGGTCAGGAGCCTCGAATCTGGCGAACGGCTGCAGCCAGCGGGGCAGCGCCGGCAATTCGTCGAGGTCGACGTACCAGCTGTACCCGGTGTGCTCGAAGTAGTGGTGCACCGGCGCACGGCGCAGATGCGTGATCCTGGTCCGGTACAGCGACGGGGTCGATAGGCGTTCCACGCCAGGTATTCGGAACCGCACGGCCCGCGGATGGGTGTTACGTTCCCCGCGTGCCATCGACGTTCTTCCGTCGCGGAACGATCTGGAC
>JBKOYU010001131.1:0-3803 GCA_046725575.1 Actinomycetota bacterium
CAGGGCTCCGACGTGCGCCTTGCTGCCGCGCAGCGGTTCCAGGGTTGGAATCCGGACGAGCGAATCGCCGCCCAGATCGAAGATCACCGAGTCCCAGCTAGCGGCGGCGATGTCGGCGCCGAACCGGCGCAGGCACTCCCCACGGAAATAGGCGCGGGTGTCCGTCGGCGGGTTGTCGACGGCGTCGATCACCTGCTGCTCCGCGACCAACCGCTTCATCGAGCCGCGCGCGACCAGCCGGTTGTACAGGCCCTTGTCCAACCGCACGTCGGAGTACTGCAGGTCGACCAGGTGCAGCCGCGGCGCCGACCAGCCGAGGTTCTCCCGATTCCGGAAACCCTCCAGCAGGCGCAGCTTCGCAGGCCAGTCCAAGATCTCTGCGCACTCCATCGGGTCACGCTCGAGTAGATCGAGCACGTTGGCCCACGTCTGGACGATGTCGGCGGCGCGCGGGTCGGGGTCGCGACTGTCCACCAGCTTGGCCACCCGATCCAGGTAAATCCGTTGCAGCGCAAGGGCGGTCAGCTCCCGGCCGTCGGCCAGCGCGACAGTGGCGCGCAACGACGGGTCGCGGCTGATCACGTGCACGGCATGCACAGGCCGCGCCAGCGCCAGGTCGGACAGGTCCATGCCCTCTTCGATGAGGTCGAGCACAAGGGCCGTGGCACCGAGCTTGAGATAGGTCGACGTTTCCGCCAGGTTCGCGTCGCCGATGATCACGTGCAGGCGCCGGTACTTGTCGGCGTCCGCGTGCGGCTCGTCGCGGGTGTTGATGATGCCGCGCTTGAGCGTCGTCTCGAGGCCGACCTCGACCTCGATGTAGTCGGAGCGCTGCGACAGCTGGAAGCCCGGCTCGTCGCCCGACGGGCCGATGCCGACCCTGCCCGAACCGGTGATCACCTGCCGGGACACCAGGTGCGGCGTCAGGCCGGCGATCACCGCCGAAAACGGCGTCTGCCGCGACATCAGGTAGTTCTCGTGCGACCCGTAGGAGGCGACCTTGCCGTCCACGTTGTTCTTGTAAAGCTGCAGCTTGGCGGCGCCAGGAACGCTGGCGACGTGGCGGGCGGCGGCCTCCATCACCCGCTCACCGGCCTTGTCCCAGACCACCGCGTCCAGCGGGTCCGTGCACTCCGGCGCGGAGTACTCGGGGTGGGCGTGGTCGACGTAGAGCCGCGCGCCGTTGGTGAGGATCATGTTGGCCGCACCGACCTCGTCGGCGTCCACCACCGGCGGCGGGCCCGCCGACCGGCTCAGGTCGAACCCGCGGGCATCGCGCAGCGGCGACTCGACCTCGTAATCCCATCGGGTGCGCTTGGCTCGTTGAATTCCGGCGGCCGCGGCGTACGCCAGCACCGCCTGAGTGGACGTCAGAATCGGATTGGCGGTCGGATCGGACGGCGACGAAATGCCGTACTCGACCTCGGTCCCGATAATCCGTTGCATGTCGCCCAGCCTAGGGGACGCTGGGCAGTAGCCTGCGACCGTGCCATCCGAAGAGGATGAACGAAATGCGGCCGCGAGCCAGTTCGTGGCCACGCTCGTCGGCGCGATGGCCGCCGCGAATTACCCAGTAAACATCGTGCGCGGGGTGATGGAACACAGGGCTATGCATGATTGACGTGACGCAGCGACGTGCTGCTGACGCATGGTTTTTGGATCGTGGTCTACCCGCGGTGCTGCGGCCGGGCGCGCTGGTGCGGCGGCTGTGGCCGCGGTCGGCGCCCGTGCTGGCCGGGTTCGCGGTCTTCATGGCCAACTCCGCGCTCGTCGTGGCCATCACCGGCAAGCACACCATTGACATCGAGGGGCATCCGACGCGATCGGAATGGTTCGTCCTGGCGCTGCTCGTCCTTGTACTGCCCATTGCGGTGTTGGTCGGCTGGCTTGTGTCGCGCATCTCTACCGTGCGCGGCCGCAGCGTTGCGGCGACCCTGGCGGTGACCATCGCGATCGCCGGCGGCGTCCTCGGCGGGCCCAGCCCCCGGATGCTCGTGGACCTCGTGTTCGAGGCCATCGTGATCGCCGCGATCCTGGCGCTCACCGCATGCGGCGCCGGCTCGATCCTGGGCTGGGCCGTGCAGATGACGACGTCGAATCTGGCCGCAGCGGGATCGATGGTGACCCGCGCCCTGCCGCTGCTCTTGCTGACGATTCTGGTTTTCTTCAACTCGCCCGTGTGGCTGATGGCGGCCACGGTGTCGCGTCCGCGATTGTGGCTGGCGCTGCTGTTCCTCACCGTGATCGCGGCGGTGTTCGTGGTATCCGTGACCGCCGACCGGGCCAGGCCGATCCTAGCGGCCGGTGATCCGGCCGACGACCACTCAGAGCGCTTGGCAGGCACACCGTTTGAGACGATGCCGGAGCCGGCGAGTGTCCGTCCGCTGAGCCGCGCTGAGCATTTCAACGTGATGTTCGTGGTGGCCGCATCGCTACTCAGCCAGATATTGATCATCGCGGCGATGACGGCGCTGCTCTTCTTGATCCTTGGCCTAATCCTGCTGTCGCCCGAATTGCTTGCGGCGTGGACGCGTAACGGCCGCAGCGACGGCACGGTGCTGGGCATGACGATCCCCGTGCCGGACTCGCTAATTCAGGTCACGTTTTTCCTCGGCGCGCTGACGTTCATGTACATCAGCGCCCGGACCGTCAGCGACGACGATTACCGGACACGGTTCTTCGACCCGCTCATCGACGACCTGCGGCTCACGTTGACGGCCCGCAATCGTTACCGCGCCGCCCTATCGGCGCGCTGAGCCGCCAGCACGGCCGCAATCGCGCACAATGTTGCCCGTGTCCGACATGCGACAGGTGCACGAATGGTTCTTGCATCGCGGGTTGCCGCTGGTGCTAACGCGGCGCGTCCGCTCTCGTGCGCTGATCGAACGCTCGGCACCGATGGTCAGCGGCGTCGGCGCGGTGATGTCGCTGACGATGATGCTGGCCGAACTCACCGACGGCGATCCCGATTTCGGCTACGTGATCCGGCTTGGCGTATTGGCACTGCTGCTGATCGCCGCGCCGTTCGCGCTGCGTCTACTGCATCAGACCGGCACCACACTCGGTGAAGCGGGCAGGCGGTCGGCGGCGCTGCTGGTGATGGCGATCTTCGTGTTCGGACTTCCCTTCGCCGACAGCGGATTCTCGGGGATCGCCGCGGCCGAAGCGTTCGGGTTCGCGGTCGTCGCATTGCTGGCGATCTGGTTGACCTATCTGGGATTCGGCTCGATTGCGTTGTGGGCGTTCCGCTTTGCCTGGCTGCAGTTCGGCGCATTGGGCACGTTGATGAGCCGCGCGTTGCCACTGCTGATGATCACCGTGGTGGTGTATTTCACCGGCGAGCTGTGGCAGTTGGCGGCCCGGCTGACGCGCCAAAGACTATGGCAGACCATCGGATTCCTCGCTGTCGTCGCGCTCGTCTTCGTGGTCACAACCATTAGGGATGAAGTGCACGCACTACGGGAGGATCGTGCCGGACAGATCGATCCCGCCAAGCTGCTCGCGGGCACACCGCTGGAAACCGAAGCCGGTCACCAGCCGCTGCGCACGCCGCTGTCGCTGGCCGAGCAGGCCAATGTCGTTGCGGTGATGGTGGTTTCGCAGGGCATCCAGGTGGTGTTCTTCGCCGCGGGACTGTTCGCGTTCTTCCTCGCGCTCGGTATCGTCGCGGTACCCGACGACGTCGCCGTGTTGTGGTCCTCAGAGGAGACCTGCCCCGTCGGCGAACCGCCTTGCCCGGGAACCTGGTTCGGCATCCACGTACCGGTTCCCCAGACCATCGTGCATGTGTCGTTGTTCGTGGC
>JBKOYU010000907.1:0-22002 GCA_046725575.1 Actinomycetota bacterium
ACCCAGGCCGGCGTTCCGGCGGGCGGCATCTTCTCCGGCGCCGAGAACAAGAAATCCGTCGAGCAGGCCGAGCGCTGGGGTGGGCAGGCGAACAAACCGTTCGATCCGAATTACCACAAGGCAACCGACACGCTGGAACACATCGACCGCACGGCACTCGAGATCAACGGAGGCGGGGCGGCATACGCGGTGGGCCTGTATGCGCAGGATCAGAGCGGCCGCAACGGCGTGCCGATCCGCGACGACCGCACCAGGCACGTCCTCGAATCATGAGGGCCATCGCCGCGGTCATAGCTGTTGCAGTTGCTGGGTTGGCGTCGTGTTCGTCCACCGAACCCGCACCCCCAGTCGACCTGTCCCGTGACCTTGCCGGCAAGGTAACCGCTGACGCGATGTACCCGCATCTGCGCAAGCTGCAGGAGATCGCCGACGCCAACGGAGGCAGCCGAGCCGAAGGTACACCCGGCTTCGACGCCAGCGTGGACTACGTGGTGAAGGCGTTGAAGGACAAGGGTTTCGACGTCCAGACCCCCGAGTTCGACCGGCTTGAGCGCACCGAAGGGGGCAACCCGACGCTGACGGTCTCTGGCCGCGCGTATCGCGTCGACCAGGCTTCGCTGCTGATCACCACCCCGCCGGGCGGACTCAACGCGATCACGCTGCGACCGCAGAAGGCGCCTGGCTGCACCGCGGCCGACTACGGCACCGTGTCGGTGAAGGGCGCGATCGCCGTCGTCGACGACACTGGTTGCTCGGTCAGCGTCAAGCAGAACGCCGCGGTCGCCAAGGGCGCCGTCGGGTTGCTGGTCGTCAGCGCGCCCGGTGCCAGCGGCAGCCCCGCGGGTCTGTTCACATCGGGCTACTACGAGCAGCTCACCGTTCCGGTTGGTGTCATCGGCAGCGACGCCGATGCGGCACTGCGACGCACCAACGCGCCGGTGCGGCTGGTGCTGGACAGCAAGCCGGTTATGGTCAAGACGCGAAACGTGGTGGCGCAGACCAAGTCCGGCGATACGAAGAACGTTGTGCTGGGGGGCGCGCACCTCGACAGCTCCGCGCGAAGCCCCGGCATCAACAACGACGGGTCGGCGGTGGCGGCATTGCTGGAAACAGCGTCGGCGTTGGGTGGGCAACCCGAGATCACCAACGCCGTCCGGTTCGTCTTCTGGGGCTCCGAGGCGGAGGGGCCGACGAAATACGTGCGCGGACTTGACCGCAACCAACTCGACGACATCGCGTTTTATCTCGGCTGCGATGCCCTTGCCTCGCCGAACGCCGGATATTTCACGTTTGACGGCGACCAGTCCGGCCAGCCCAACCCCGACATCCCGTCGCAAACCGTGCCAGCCGGCTCGGCGGGCGTCGAGCGGACACTGGCGGGCTACCTCAACCTGGGCGGCGTGCGGCCCGCTGACATGCCGCTGAGCAGAACTGCCGACTACGCTGCTTTCCTCGCTGCAGGCGTCCCCATCGGGGGCCTGACCACAGGCTGGTCACAACGGAAAACCGAAGTGCAGGCGCGGCTTTGGGGCGGGAAGGCAGGCGTCGCGTTCGATCCGAATTACAACACGGCCCGCGACACCATCGACAACATCGACCGCAAGGCGCTGTCCGTGATGGGGCAGGCCCTCGCGTTCGCGGTCGGCACCTACGTGCAGTCGGTCGAAGGCGTCAACGGCGTTCCGCCGCGGGACCAGCGGCATCGGAGTACGCCTTAGAGCAATTTCTCCAGCGTGATGGGCAGATCTGTGAGGCGTCGGCCCATCGCGTTGAACACCGCGTTGGCGATCGCGGCAGGCACCCCGACGATAACCAACTCGCCAAGGCCTTTCACACCGAGCGGGTCGCGATCATGTCCTCGGCAGGCAAGTGGGCGGCATCGAGCGCGGGGACATCCGCGTTGATGGCAACCAGGTAGTCCGACATGTTGGCGTTGACGATGCGTCCGTCGCGGTAGTCCAGCTGGGTGCCCTCCAGCAGCGCCATTCCGATACCGCCCACCATTCCGCCGATCGCCTGGCTGTGCGCCAGCTTCGGGTTGATGATGCGGCCCGCGTCGTAGCAGCCGTAGATGCGCCGAATCCGCACGGTGCTCAGGGTTTCGTCGACGGCGACCTCGGCGAACACCGCGCCGTACGCGGACATCGAATAGCGTTGATCCGCGTCGTCGGGCGACCAAGTTTGTTGCGCGTCGAGGCTTTTCCATCCTCGACGACGGCCGAGCGCATCCGCAGCCACCTGCGTCATCGACGTGTACGTGCCAGGACCCATATCGCTTGTGCCGCGCTGGACATCGGCGGTGCCGTCGGCGTTGATCCGGGCCAGCGCCGCGCACCGGCTGCGCGTGGTGTGATACACCGCCGCGGCCGTGCCGATGCCGATCAGCTGGCTGCCGTCCCGGGTGGAGCGCGGCGTGGGGTTGCGGCGTGCCCAGCCGAACGTGGCGACGCCCTGCCGGAAGCAGTCGGTGAGCCGGCGGGTGGAGAACGGAAGGTTATCGGTGAGATCGCGGTCGGGTTCGTTGCGCAGCCGGCAGGCAGGTCACGCCGATCTCCCTGCCCGACGAGTTTCTGGCCGCAGGGGCGTTACCGACGCTTCATGACCGTTACGGGCTGTCGACCGCGCGGACCGTCGCCTCGGTCCTCGACCGGTTGTAACATGACTGTCGACATCCAATTGTTGACAGTCAAGGAGCGTCCGATGTCTGTGGAAGCGTCGTCGCTGCTTCGGTTGGAGAAGACCAGCCTCCGTGAACAAGCGCTGACGGCGCTGCGACGCGCGATCACCACTGGACAATTGCCGCCGGGCACGCACCTCGTCGAGACCGAACTGTCGGAGGCGCTGCAGATCAGCCGGGGCACACTGCGTGAGGCGATGCGGCAGCTTCAGCAGGAAGGGCTGATCTCGGCAGGCGCGCGGGGACGTCTGTCGGTGCGCCACCTCGACGCCAAGGAGATCAAGAACATCTTCGACGTCCGCGCGGCGCTGGAGTCGCTGGCCGCGCAGGACCTGGCGGGCCGCGAGGACCGCTCCGCCGCCGTGGCGGAGCTGCGCAAGGCGGTGGCCGACATGGAGAAGTGGGCGGCGTCCAACCTCGAGGACCGCATCGAGGCCGACCTGAAATTCCACCGCACCATGTGCCATCTGTCCGGCAACGAGACGCTACTGCACTCGTGGTCCTCGCTGGAGGGCAGCATCCGGATGTCGATCATGTTCGCCGGCGTGGACCGGGCGCTGAAGAACATGGACGCCAAACGCCACTCCGACATTGTCGACGCCATCGAGTCTGGTGACGCGGAGAAGGCGGCGGCCACGGTTCGTGATCACATGGCGGGCGCCGCAACAGTTCTGGTGGGCGGAGCCGCCTGAGGCAGGGTCGACATGATGTCGTCGGCCTGGGCGCCCGGACTTGCGCAGTTTCGCGGTTATCGGCGGGACTGGTTGCGCGGCGACCTGGTGGCCGGTATCACAGTCGCCGCCTACCTGGTGCCACAGGTGATGGCTTATGCGACGGTGGCTGGACTGCCGCCGGTAGTCGGGTTGTGGGCAGCGCTGGTGCCGCTGGCGGTGTACGCCGTTCTTGGTTCGTCTCGGCAACTGTCGGTCGGCCCAGAGTCGACCACTGCGCTGATGACCGCCACCGCGTTGGCGCCACTGGCAGCCGGTGACGCCGGCCGGTACGCGATACTGGCGGCCGCGGCGGCGCTGCTCGTCGGGGTGATCTGCTTTGTCGCAGGCCTGGTCCGGTTGGGGTTCCTCGCTGATCTGCTATCCCGTCCTGTGCTGATCGGTTACATGGCCGGAGTGGCGGCCATCATGATCGCCAGCCAGCTGGGCAGGATCACCGGTGTTGAGGTGGAGGGCGAGGAATTTCTGGACCAGATCCGCTCGTTCATCAGCGGACTGGGTGACGTGCACTGGCTGACAATCGCGCTGGCCCTTGCGGTTCTGGTGGTGCTACTGGTCCTCGGATGGATGACGCCGCGGATTCCCGGCCCACTGATTGCGATACTCGGCGCGGCCCTCGTGGTCAGCGTTTTTTCGTTGCATCGCAACGGAATTAAAGTCGTCGGTGAAATCCCGAGCGGCCTGCCGACGCCTGGATTCAGCGGCCTTTCGCTGACCGACCTGACGGCCATGGTATTTCCGGTAGCCGGTGTCGCGATCGTGGCCTTCTCCGACAACGTGTTGACGGCCAGGACGTTCGCGGTGCGCCACGGGCAGGATGTGGACGCCAACGCCGAGCTGCGAGCGCTGGGCGTCTGCAACGTGGGGGCGGGCCTGATGCACGGATTTCCGGTGAGCTCCAGCGGAAGTCGCACCGCCCTCGGCGACGCTGTCGGCAGCCGCACCCAGCTCTATTCGCTCGTCATGCTTGTTTCCGTGCTCGCGGTGATGCTCTTCGGCCGGGGCGTGCTGGCCACATTCCCGACCGCTGCGCTCGGAGCGCTTGTGGTGTATGCGGCGCTGCGGCTTGTCGATGTGCGGGAGTTCAAGCGGCTGGCCAGATTTCGGCGCAGCGAGTTGGTCCTCGCCCTGGCCACGACTGCGGCCGTGCTGGTGTTCGGGGTGCTCTACGGCGTGCTCGTCGCGATCGTGCTGTCGATACTCGACCTGTTACGGCGCGTGGCGCGCCCGCATGACGCGACACAGGGATTCGTTCCCGGTGTGGCAGGGATGCACGACGTCGACGACTACCCGAACGCGAATCTGGTACCCGGTCTGCTGGTGTACCGCTACGACGCGCCGTTGTTCTTCGCCAACGCCGAGAATTTCCGCGAACGGGCGATGGCGGCCGTCAACGACTTTCCCGGACCCGTCGAATGGTTCGTGCTCAATGCGGAGGCGAACGTCGAAGTGGACTTGACCGCCCTGGACGCACTCGATCATCTGCGTGCCGAATTGGAAAAGCGCGGAATCGTGTTCGCTATGGCCAGGGTCAAACAGAACCTGCGAGATGAGCTCGAAGCTGCGGGACTACTCGACAAGATCGGCGAGGACCACATCTTTATGACCTTGCCGACCGCGGTCGAGGCTTACAACGACCGGGGCGCGTAGGCGTATCGTCGGCATATCTCAGGGGGAGCACCATGTCGATCGAGGACAACAAGAATCTGGTCCGTCGGTTTTACCGGGAAATCGACGCCGGCAACCTGGACGCGTTGGACGAGTTGGTGGCCGAGGATTACCTCGATCATTCGCCGCCGCCGTTCCCGGGCCTCGATGCTCCCGGACGCGAGGGCCTCAAACAGGCGTTCCGGTTGTTCTGGGAAGCCACGCCGGGGACCCACGAAATCGAGGACCAAATCGCCGAAGGCGACAAGGTGGCCACGAGGCTAACGGCGCGTGGGACGCACCGCGGCGACCTCCCCGGCATCCCCGCCACCGGCAACGAGATGTGTATGACGGCCACGGTGATCCACCGCATCGCGAACGGCCGGCTGGCGGAGAAATGGTCGGACAAGGACGTGCTCGCGATGCTTCAGCAACTGAACGTCATCGCGCCGCCGAATTAGTGGCGCCCTCCCGGAAACACGGCTCGCGGGTGGGGAGGGTGCGCGACTACGGCAGGGAGCATGCTGCGCGGCGTTATACCGGGCACCGAGGATCCCGACACGGTGCGCCGCTACATCGTCAACACAGTCGGTGCAAGCGACTCCGTTCGACGGGCTGCTGAATGTGGTCCTCAGCTTCCTAGCCCAGAACCTCTTCGTCTATGAACCGCTGGCCGGACGGGCTGGTGCACTGACGACGTAGGCAGCGGCGCCGATAGCCACGACGGCCGCGCCCACGAGCACCGATGAGACGGGCAGAAGGAATGCCAGAATAAGGCACCCGAATAGGCCGACGGTGGGAATCACTTTGCGGCCCAAAGTCCATGCCGACGCGTTGGCGATCGCGTAGTACAGCAGCACCGCGAACGACGAGAAGCCAATCGCCCCGCGCACATCCACCACCGCCGCCACCGTGGCGACGACAACCCCGACTACGACCTCGGCGCGATGCGGGCTCTTGAACCGCGGATGGACGGCGGCCAGCGCGTGCGGCAGATGCCGGTCGCGCGCCATCGCCAATGTGGTCCGGGAAACGCCGAGGATCAAAGCGAGCAGCGAGCCCAGCGCGGCCACCGCCGCCCCCACCCGCACCACCGGCTCCATACCGGGGAAACCTGCCGCGCGCACTGCGTCGGCCAAGGGTGCAGTCGCCGAAGCCAGTGCAGCGCTGCCCAATTCGCTCAGCACGGCGATCGCGACCACCGCGTACACCACCAGCGTGATGCCGAGCGCGAGCGGGATGGCGCGCGGAATCGTGCGCGCCGGATCACGCACCTCTTCGCCCAGCGTCGCGATCCGGGCGTACCCCGCGAATGCGAAGAACAGCAACCCCGCGGCCTGCAGCACGCCACGCACGCTGGCGTCGTCGCCGAACGCCAGCCGTGAGCCATCGACGTCACCGAAGCCGAGGACGACGACGACCACCGCCACAAGCACCGCCAGCACGAGTGCGACGATGACGCGGGTCAGCATCGCGGACTTCTGGATGCCGGCGTAGTTCACCGCGGTCAGCGCGACCACGGCGGCCACCGCGATCGCGTGCGCCCACTCCGGCCACACGTAGTAGCCGACCGTCAGCGCCATCGCCGCGCAGGACGCCGTCTTGCCGACGACGAAGCTCCATCCGGCGGTGTAGCCCCAGAATTCACCGAGACGCTCGCGCCCATAGACGTACGTGCCGCCGGACTGCGGATACAGCGCGGCCAGCCGGGCCGACGACGTCGCGTTGCAATAGGCCACCACAGCGGCGACCGCCAGCCCAATGAGTAGACCCGAGCCCGCTGCGGCGGCGGCCGGGGCCAGCGCGACGAAGATGCCTGCGCCCACCATCGAGCCCAGCCCGATCGTCACGGCGTCGAATGTGCCGAGCCGCCGCTGCAGCGCAGGGCCGTCCGGCGTGCTCACGCCAGGGATGCTACGTCAGGCGGTATCGCGATGCGGCACGAGAGATTCGCGCGCCGACACGACGGTGACCGCGAGCAGCACCAGCGCGCTGACGGCGACGATTGGAATGGTCCACATCCGGCGCACGAGCAGTGCGGTCTCGCATTGGTCGACGTAGTTGTGCTGACCGGCCGCGGCCGCCGCCTGGGTCAGATCGGGGGCGTATCCCGTCCCGCATTTGATCTGGAATCCCCATTGGTCGAAGGCGTCCAGAAAGACCGGAAAGTTCAGTGCGATGAGACCGGTGGCCAACAGGACGCCGCAAACGATGCCGGTGTAGGCGAGGCGGTGATGCCGCTGATGCAAGATGTCCCCCGTTCAGGTCATACAAACGTCGGCGAAGAGCCGCACCGGCCAGGACACGATCGACCCCAGGTACGAGACCACGAGGTCGGCGCCGGCCATTCGCTGCAGATGCGCGGTGTGTGTGCTCGACCAGATGACCCCGACGATCAGGTACGGAGTGCCAAGAATCAGCGCGACGATGATCAGCTCACCTATCACCTGAAACCCCAACAGCCGTCGCAGCACGCCGAGCATCCTCACTATGTTAATGGCGATTCTTGCGTACGCGAGCACTTTTTCCTGTTTTTCCAACCGAAGTGGGCTGCTATGTATGCGTTCCGTCCGTTATGGTGTTGGCCATGGCGCGCATCAGGCCCACCCGCGCCGCGGGTGTCCGTCGCCGGCCGAAGGATCGCAAGGCGCAGATCGCCCGCGCGTCGGCCGAGGCGTTCAGCGCGCTCGGCTACTACGGCGTCAGCATGGAGACCATCGCGAAGCGGGTGGGAATCTCCGCTGCCGCACTGTACCGCCACTACTCGAGCAAGTACGAACTGTTCCGCGACGCGGTGCTCAACCTGGGTCAGCAGTTGGTCGACTGCACGGCATTCGCCGACGAGGTGGACGGCGATCCTGAGCTGACCTTGCGGAGGCTCGTCTCAGCGCTCATCGACACCTCGATGGCCAACCGCGAATCGGGCGGACTCTACCGCTGGGAAGGCCGCTATTTGCGCGGCGACGACCGGGCCACGCTGATCTCGCAGATGCGCACTGTCCACCGCCGGATCCAGCGGCCGCTCACGGCAATTTGGCCGGAACTGACCTCCCGGCAACGATGGATTTTGTCGACGTCGGCGCTGTCCGTGATCGGCAGCATCGTCGATCACCGCGCCAAGCTGCCCGCCATTCAGGTGCGGGCTTTACTCGCCGACCTTGCCGACGCGGTACTGGCCGCCGATCTGCCCGATGTCGCGGACAGCGTCGTCGAGACCCGTCCGCCCGTTGCCGCTGTCGTGGAGACACCGAAATACGAAGCGCTGCTGAATGAATCGATGCGCCTGTTCAACCTCAAGGGCTACCGCGATACCAGCATGGAGGACATCGCGACGGCCGTTGGGATGCCTGCGTCGGGTATCTACCGGTATTTCTCGGGAAAGAGCGACATCCTCGCGGCGGCGTTCCGGCGAGCGGCCGACCGGCTGTCGGCGGAGCTGTCGGCCATCGTCGGCACAGTGCCCGATCGCGAGGAAGCACTGGGCGCGGTCATCGACGCGTACGTGAGGAGGTCGTTCGACCGGCCCGAACTGGATTACGTGTATTACACCGAGCGGCTGAACATGACACCGGGCGACCAGAGGATCCTGCGCAACCTGCAGCGAGCCAACGTGGAGTCGTGGGTAGAGCTGGTGGTGTCCGTGCGGCCGGAGTGGACGCCGGGCCAGGCGCGCTTCGCCGTCCACGCCGCGATGTCACTGGTGATCGACTTGGGCCGGTTGATGCGCTACGAGAATTCGGCGCCGGCCCGTGCGGTCGTTGAACGGCTGGTGGATCTGACGCTGCTCGGTCGCTACCGGTTGCGCGCCGCGTTGCCGGCCAAGTAGGCCACATAACCGATCGTGCCGACGATCGCCAGCGGGCGCGCCTTGCGCGAGCTCAGCCCGAGCCCGAGCGCCGTCTCGACGCCGCCGTGCACGTAGACGTGCTGGCGGGTGCTGCGCGGAAACGCGGCCTTGGTGATCCCATCGAACAGCTGGGGGCTGGTGAAGTGGGAGTGGGACAGCCCGATGCCTGCGACCGCGAGCCCGGCGAACTTGGCGAGGCGCGAATTGCTTTTTGGCACAGCTGTTGATCCTCCCTGATCACGCAATCTGGTAGTCGCTCAACGGATAATCCGACGCCTCTTTGATCGCCCTGCTCGTCGACATCGGCCGCAGCAGTGTCGGTTCGCCCTGGGGATTGAAGTAGTACGACCGCGACGTCGCGCAATTGCCGATCGTCCACAACGAATCGCCGAGCAGTTCCGTCATGCGATCCCGGTAGTTGGTGTTGGCTTCCTCGGTCACCTCGAAGGTGGTCGCGCCGCGCCGCTTGAGTTCACCAAACAACCGATCTATGTGCCGCATCTGGTACTCCATCGTGTTGAAGAAGTTCAACCCGAGGAAAGCGAACGGACTGGCAAGGCTGAGGTAGTTGGGGAAATACGGCATGGTCATGCCCTGGTAGGCCTGGAATCTCGTTTCACGCCACCACTTTCCGAGGTTGCGGCCCTCGCGCCCGATGATCTCGATGGCGGGGAAGTTGGCCTCCCACAGGTCGAACCCGGTGGCCAGCACCAAGGTGTCGATCCCGGTCTTGGTGCCGTTGGTGTTGACGATGCCGTCGGCCTCGATGCGCGCGATGCCGTCGGTCTGCAGATGCACGTGCGGTTTGGTGAACGCGCGGTAGTAGCCGTTGGAGAAGGTGGGCCGCTTGCATCCGAAGTCGTAGTCCGGGGTGAGCTTGCGGCGCAATTCCTTGTCACGGATCGACGCGAATCGGTGAATCTTCGACAGGTCCGCAGCGGCGATGTTGAGCCGGCGGAAGTATCGGTGATGAATGATCCCCGTGTTGATCATGAATTCGTAAATCGAATCAGTCAGCCACCGAATAGCGCGCTGCGTCAAGGGGATCCGGGCAAACAGCCGCTTGGCTCGTTCACCGAAGTGCAGGTCGATCTTGGGCACCACCCAGATCGGGGTGCGCTGGTAGACGGTGAGGTCGCCCGCTTTCTTGGCCAACTCGGGGATCAGCTGTACCGCGGTGGCGCCGGTGCCGATGAGACCGATCCGGCGGCCGGTCGGGTCGTAGCCGTCGTCCCAGTCCGCCGTGTGGATGACCTTGCCCTCGAAGTTGGTGACGCCAGGGATGTCGGGTGTTTTTGGCTGAGACAGGAAGCCCGTTGCGGTGATGAGGTAGCGCGTGGTCAGCGTGTCGCCGCCGGCCACCGCCACCCGCCAGGTCTTGGCGTCTTCATCCCAGCGCGCGCCCTCGACCGTCGTGTTGAACCGCATGTGCCTGCGCACGTCGTACTTGTCCGCGATGTCGTCGGCGTACTGCTTGATCTCCGTGCCGGTGGAGAACAGCCGCGACCAGTTCGGGTTCGGCTCGAAGAAGTACGAGTACGTGGTCGTGGGGACGTCGACGGCCAGGCCGGGGTAGTGGTTGACGCGCCAGGTCCCGCCGAGGTCGTCCTCGCGGTCGAGGATCACGAAGTTGTGATAGCCCATCCGCTTGAGCTGAATGGCCGCGCCGATCCCCCCGAAACCGGCCCCCACGATGACCGCGTCGTAAGGCTCCGAAGTCATGCCCCAGACGGTACCTCAAGGTACCGGAAACTTTGATGACCGGCTCAGCCCTTGATGGAGCCCGTCCGGGGCGGATCCAGGGTGGCGATGCAGGTCACGGCGCGGTCGCCCTGCTTCCAGGTCTCCTCGGTCGGATACAGCACGTACAGCTGCACCGAGTTGTCGGTGATCGCGTCGGGTGCATACGAGGCCAACTCGGGCTCGCACTTGTTCTGGTATTCGTCGATCGCGGACTGCCCGGGGAAGTCGCCCTCCGGCATCATCAGCACCGCGAATACCTCGCCGGCGTGCGACTGGTCGCACCCGATGGTGTCGACTGTGAACACCTTGGCGTTACCGGGAATCTCCTTCAAACAGTCACCGACTTTGACGTCGGTCGCGGACACCGTTCCCTTGCCGATGGTCAGCAAGAAGATGACCATGGCTGCGCCCCCCAGCACCCAGAGCCCTGACAGCACCAGCCCGGCGATCGCCACACCGCGTCCGCCCTGCCCTTGCTTGGCCTTGTTCAGCCCGACGATGCCGCAGACCACACTGATCAGCACGCCGCCGATGAGGCCGAAGATCAGCGAGAAGACCGCCCACCAGTTGGTCCGCTGCGCCGGCGGAGGCGTGTAGTAGCCCGGCGGTGCCGCCTGGTAGGGCATCGGCGGCGGCGGGTACGCGCCCTGCGGCGGCGGCGGGGGATACGGGCTTTGGGCCGGCTGGCCATACGGCTCGGGCGGCGGCGGCTGACCGTACGGCGACGGATTGCCCGGCGGCATGGTCACCCGCTGACAGTAGCGTTAGTCACGCAGCGATGACCACCGCTCATGCTCCGACATTGCGACGCACACGACGGACCGCTCGCCGTTTGCCCACGCTTGCGTCGTCGGGTACGCCACGGCAACCCGAAACACCGGTCCCTCCGGCGAGTTCGGCGCGTAGTCGAAGAATTTGGGCCCGCATTCATCTGCGCGGGCCATGGCCGGTTGATCACCGGGGTAGGGCGCCGCGCCCGGCGGCGTCAGCACCGCGAAGACTTCGCCGTAGTGCGGCCGGTCGCAGCTCACCCGCTTCACCGACGTGGGGAGCTCGCTCTTGTACACATCCTTGACGCAGTCTCCGATCTTGAGTTCGGTCGCCTGCACCGTCTTGCCTTGGGTGGAGATTCCGTATGCGATGACCGACGTGATGGCTGCGATCCACGCGGTCGAAATGGCGAGTGCCGCGATGGCCAAGCCGCGCCCGCGTTGGTGGCGTCCCTTTATCTGGACCAACGCCACGATCGCGAAGATCATGCTGAGGATGGTGCCGCCGAGGATCCCCAGTACGAACGCGGCGATCGCCCAGCCGTTGGTCCCGCCCGCCCGCTTAGGGTCGGGCGGCGGCGCGGTCACGCCAGCAACCGTAGGGCCGCGTCGACCGCCAACACAGGAACATCAAGGGTTTTGGAGCCCAGGTCATGGCGGGCGCCGGTGACTTCGACGATCTCAGTTGGGGCGGCGATCAGCGCTGCGGCGGGGCGCAGTTCATCGATGGTGCCGAACGGATCGGCGGTGCCGTGGGTGAACACCGTCGGCGCCGTGATGCGGGGCAGGTGCTCGGTGCGCGCCCGCTCGGGCTTGCCCGGCGGATGCAGCGGATACGAGAAGAGCGTCAGAACATCGACGACGGCTGCCTCGTCGGCGATCACCATCGACGTCATCCGGCCTCCGTAGGAATGGCCGCCCGCGATGACCGGACCCTTGGTCAGCGTGCGGGCCAGCTCGATGGCCTCGACGACACCGGCCCGGTCGGTGGCTGCGGATCCGGACGGCGGACCCTTGGGTCGACGCCGGCGGTACGGCAGGTTGTACCGCACGGCGAGCCAGCCGCGGCGGGCCCACTCGTCGCAGATCTTCACCAACAGTGGCGACTCGCGGCTGCCGCCCGCGCCGTGCGTCAGCACGACGGCGCCTTTGGCCTTGCTTTTGGGTTCGTGGGCGATGCCCGCGATCTGGTCCAGGTTCATGAGTTCAGTCTGAACAATGCCGACACCGGGCCGTGACCGTGGCCCAACGGGTATGCGGCGCGCAGACATTCGGTGACCCAGCGTTTCCCGAACGCGACGGCGTCGGGCACAGTGTATCCGTGGGCCAGCGCGCTCGCGACGGCCGCGGCCAGCGTGTCGCCGGCGCCGTGATCGTTGCCGGTCTCGATGCGCGGTGCGTCGAACGCGTGGAAGTCGGTGCCGTCAAACAACAGATCCGGGCTGTGCGGCGCCGAGCGCAGATGACCGCCCTTGACCAGCACCCACTGTGGGCCCAGCGCGTGCAGCGCGCGGGCCGCGTCGTGCTGAGTGTTCGAGTCGATGACCTCGATGTCCACCAGCAGGCGGACCTCGTCCAGGTTCGGTGTAACCAGCGTGGCGAGCGGAAAGAGTTGGCCTCGAAGGGCATCCAGCGCGCTGGGATGCAATAGCGGATCGCCATGCATGGAGGCGCACACCGGGTCAACGACGAACGGCACCGTTCCGGCCAGGCCCTGCTCGCGCCAGGTGTCCGCGATCGTCTCGATGATCTCGGATGACGCGAGCATGCCGGTCTTGGCGGCCTGCACGCCGATGTCGGACGCGACCGCCGCGATCTGCCCGGCGATCACATCGAGCGGAATCTCGTGAAACCCCTTGACGCCGACGGAATTCTGCACCGTCACCGCGGTGACCGCCACTAGCCCGTGCACGCCGAGCATCGCGAACGTGCGCAGATCAGCCTGCAGGCCCGCACCACCGCCCGAGTCGGATCCGGCGATGGTCATGACACGCAGAGGTGTCTGACCCGGTGGTGTGAGCGGCAGGAAACTCATCGTGCTAACGGTAGATAGATCTGGTTGCCGTGGTCGGCGAATTCGCGCGACTTTTCGGCCATCGCGTCGCGGATGTCCTGCGTGATCCGCATCGAGCAGAACTTCGGCCCGCACATCGAGCAGAAGTGCGCGGTCTTGGCCGGTTCGGCGGGCAGGGTTTCGTCGTGGAATTCGCGCGCGGTGTCTGGGTCGAGTGACAGCGCGAATTGGTCGTGCCAACGAAATTCGAACCGCGCCTTGGACAATGCGTCGTCGCGCTCCTGTGCGCGGGGATGCTCCTTGGCCAGATCGGCGGCATGGGCGGCGATCTTGTAGGCGATCACGCCGTCCTTGACGTCCTTGCGATCGGGCAGGCCCAGGTGCTCCTTGGGCGTGACGTAGCACAGCATCGCGGTTCCGGCCTGCGCGATGATCGCCGCGCCGATCGCCGAGGTGATGTGGTCGTACGCGGGGGCGATATCGGTGGCGAGCGGGCCGAGCGTGTAGAAGGGCGCCTCCTCGCACAGTTCCTCTTCCAGGCGAACGTTCTCGACGATCTTGTGCATGGGGATGTGGCCCGGGCCCTCGATCATCACCTGCACACCATGGGATTTGGCGATCTTGGTCAGCTCACCGAGCGTGCGCAGCTCGGCGAACTGCGCCTCGTCGTTGGCGTCGGCGATCGAACCTGGCCGCAGGCCGTCACCCAAGGAGAAAGTGACGTCGTAGCGGGCGAAGATCTCGCAGAGTTCCTCGAAGTTCGTGTACAGGAACGATTCGGTGTGATGCGCGAGCATCCAGGCCGCCATGATCGAGCCACCCCGGCTGACGATCCCGGTGACGCGCTTGATCGTGAGCGGGATGTAGCGCAGCAGCACGCCGGCGTGCACGGTCATGTAGTCCACGCCTTGCTCGCACTGCTCAATCACGGTGTCGCGGTAAACCTCCCAGCTCAGCTTGGTGGGGTCGCCGTTGATCTTCTCCAGCGCCTGGTAGATCGGCACGGTGCCGACCGGCACTGGTGAGTTGCGCAGAATCCACTCGCGAGTTTCGTGGATGTTGCGGCCGGTGGACAGGTCCATGATGGTGTCGGCACCCCAGCGGGTGGCCCACACCATCTTGTCGACCTCTTCGGCGATGGAGCTGGTGACGGCCGAATTGCCAATATTGGCATTGATTTTCACCGCGAAGGCCTTGCCGATGATCATCGGCTCGCTCTCCGGGTGGTTGTGGTTGGTGGGGATCACGGCACGACCCACGGCCACCTCGTCGCGCACCAGCTCGGCGGGCACTCCTTCGCGCGCGGCGATGAACGCCATCTCCGCGGTGATCTCGCCGGCCCGTGCGCGTTGCAACTGCGTGCCTTTGTCGCGCACCACGCCGGGGCGCGGCGGCAGCCCGGCATGAAGATCGATTACGGCCTCGGGATCGGTATACGGCCCGGAGGTGTCATACAGGTCGAGGTGCTCGCCATTCGACAGGTTCACCCGCCGAAACGGCACCCCGTCGACGTAGATCTTCGTGCTGCCCGCGATCGGGCCGGTGGTCACCGACAGATCGACAACTAGGTCAGTCATTTCATCTCCCTACGCCGGCATTACCCGGTCAGGTTCGTACGGTCGACAGCCCCAGCTGTCCTCTCAGCGCACTGGGTGTGCGCTCCCGCGTGTGGACGGTATGCAGGCTAGCGCAGCCGACCCGCGTCCGCCCAGTGGGAATAGGAATTGCTCCCCGTTGCTTTGTATAGCTAATATATGTGTTTTGCGCCGGTTGCTGCGCCATAGATACGTGAGCGATTTAGATGACGACTGAGATTGAGATGACGAAAACCCACGCCGGCGGGCAGGAGCGCAGGGGGCACCGCCCGCCCGAAGGGCAGGGGGACGACCCGGGGGCCGTTGTTGTGGCGGATGTCGACACGGCGCTGGCCGAGACAGCCCGCCGCAGGCGCCGAATGGACCACGACCACCCGTTCTACAAGTGGATCGTGTTGTCCAACACCACGCTGGGCATGCTGTTGGCCTCAATCAACGCGTCGATCGTGCTGATCTCATTGCCGGCCATCTTCCGCGGTATCGGCCTGAACCCTCTGGCGCCCGCCAACGTCAGCTACCTGCTGTGGATGCTGATGGGATACCTCGTTGTCACCGCCGTGCTGGTCGTGTTCTTCGGCCGCCTGGGCGACATGTTCGGTCGCGTCCGCATCTACAACCTCGGGTTTGTCGTCTTCACGGTCGCGGCGATCGCGCTGTCGTTCGACCCGTTCCACCTCGGTGGCGGTGCGCTGTGGCTGATCGGATGGCGGGTGGTCCAGGGTGTCGGCGGCGCGATGCTGATGGCGTCGTCGGCGGCGATTCTGACCGACGCGTTCCCGTCGAACCAGCGGGGGATGGCCCTCGGCGTGAACATGGTCGCCGCGGTCGCCGGCTCCTTCCTCGGCCTGCTGATCGGCGGCGTGCTGTCGGAGTGGGACTGGCAGGCGATCTTCTGGGTGGGCGTGCCGATTGGCGTGATCGGCACCATCTGGAGCTACCGGTCATTGAAGGAGCTCGGCGTGCGAACCCCCGGGCGGCTGGACTGGGCGGGCACGCTGACGTTCGGCATCGGTCTGACCGCATTGCTGACGGGCATCACGTATGGCATTCAGCCCTATGGCGATTCGACGACCGGGTGGACCAACCCATGGGTGCTCGGCTCGATCGTCTTCGGCGTGCTCTTGCTCGTCGGGTTCTGCGTCATCGAGCTGCGGGTCGCCCAGCCGATGGTCAACATCCGGCTATTCCGTTCGACCGCCTTCGGAATGGGTAACCTCGCCGGTCTGATGTCGTCGGTCGGGCGCGGCGGGCTGCAATTCATGCTCATCATCTGGCTGCAGGGCATCTGGCTGCCGTTGCACGGCTACAGCTTTGAGTCGACGCCGCTGTGGGCGGGCATCTACTTGCTGCCTGCGACGTTCGGCTTCCTTGCGGCCGCTCCGCTGGCCGGCTCGCTGGCGGACCGCTTCGGCGCTCGGCCGTTCACCGTCGGCGGGATGTTGCTGATGGCCGCGTCGTTCGTCGCACTCGTGATGATCCCGGTCGACTTCAACTACTGGGTGTTCGCCGTGCTGGTGTTCCTCAACGGGCTTGGCGGGGGCATCTTCACCGCGCCCAACACAGCGGCGATCATGTCGAGTGTGCCCGCAGCTGAGCGGGGCGCCGCCTCCGGCGTCAGGGCGACGTTCTTCAATGCCGGCTCGTCGCTGTCGATCGGCATCTTCTTCTCTCTGATGATCGTCGGCCTGGCCAACACGTTGCCGGGTGCGATGAGCTCGGGCCTGCAGGAGCAGGGTGTATCCGCATCGGTGGCGCATGAGGTGGCGCATCTGCCGCCGGTGGGCAGCCTCTTCGCGGCATTCCTCGGGTACAACCCGATCGCGGAGTTGCTGGCGCCGTCGGGCGCATTGCAGCAGCCTGGCGTGAATGCCGAGGTCCTGACGGGTAAGACGTTCTTCCCGCATCTGATCACCGAACCATTCCACACGGGCCTGGTCGTGGTGTTCGTCGCGGCCGCGGTGATGATGCTGATCGGCGCGGTGGCGTCGCTGTTCAACCCGGGGCGCTACGGCACCGAGGTGAACGCAGGCGAGGTGTGACACTTCGCACAGCCTGGGTAACCGGGACGTATGACTACCGGCACCGATCATCGGCCTTCTGAAGTCAAGAATCAGGCGCAGCAACATGCCGACGAGGCGCGCGCACGAATGGACGCCCAGCGCCGCCAGCAGGACGAGGGGCTCGTCGGCTGGCTGAACAAACGCGCCGGCGAATGGGACCTGAGCGCGCCCGACGAGCCGGCGATGCAGAGGCAGAAGTACTTCTGGAACACACTCCTCGACTACTGGTTCCGGATGGAGTTCGACGGTTGGGACCCGCCAAGATCAGAACCCGGCTGATGCCGGCCGTCGAGCTCGATCACGATCCCGACCGCGCCGACGACGACGACTACCTCGAAGAGAAGTACTGGGAAGTGCAGAACAGCATCCAACGCGGCATGGACGCGTTGGCGCGCAAGCGGGCGTTGCCGCTGTTCGGCTAGAACGGTGGCTCGGTTCGAGGGTGTGTGGTGGTTTCCAATCCGGTGGGAGTTCTTCGGGTTCGAATGGGTCGTTGATCCACGTGCACCACGGACTGGTACTCGGCTCTTTACCCTTGAACAGGACGAGCATCCTGCGCATGTGATTTCGCCACTTGCGGAACTCAATCTCTTGTCGGCGGGCCCAGTTGACCCGCCGTGTTTCGGCGTTGACCGGTCGCTGCTCGCGAATCTTGCTGCGGGCCCGCGCAATCCGCAGCGCCTTCTCCTTGGGACGGCTGCGCTTCTTCGGCTTGGGCGCCGCACACGCCGTTCGCAGCTGTGGGAACAGGTCGAACCCGCTGGGCGTCGCCGCAACCAGGGCTCGCCTCGATCTCGCCGATCAAGGCGTCCGGAGTCGCGTCGTCGAACATGTGTTCGATTATATTCGGCCCCACCCACCCACCTACAACAATCGGGTTATCCACAGGCGGACCTACGACAGCTCGACCAAGACCGGTGCATGGTCGCTCGGCGCCTTGCCCTTACGCTCGTCGCGGACGATCTCGGCGTGAGTCACGCGCTGCGCAAGCGCCGGTGAGCCGAGGATGAAGTCGATGCGCATACCGCGGTTCTTTGGAAACCGCAGCTGGGTGTAATCCCAATACGTATAGATAGCAGGCCCAGGCGTGAAAGGCCGCACCACATCGGCGAATTGGGCGTCGACGATCGCGTTGAACGCCGCGCGTTCGGGCGGTGTGACGTGCGTGCTGTTCGCGTAGAACTCGGGGCTCCAGACGTCCTCGTCGGTGGGGGCGATGTTCCAGTCGCCGACAAGTGCGATCTGTGCCGACGGGTCTTCAGTCAGCCATCCGTGCGCCGTGTCACGAAGCGCGGCAAGCCATTCCAGCTTGTACATATAGTGCGGTGAGCCGACGAACCGGCCGTTGGGCACGTACAGGCTCCATACCCGCACGCCGTTGCACGTCGCGCCAAGCGCCCGCGCCTCGGCCGCGGCCTCGACGTCCGGTTTGTCGCTCCACGTAGGTTGTCCCTCGAAGCCGACCTGGACGTGGTCGAGGCCGATCCGCGACGCGATCGCCACCCCGTTCCATTGGTTGAACCCACAGTGCACGACCTCGTATCCGGCCGCCAGAAACGGCATCGCGGGGAACTGATCGTCGCTGCACTTCGTCTCCTGCATCGCCAGCACGTCGACGTCCGCGCGTTCCAGCCAGTCGGTGACGCGATCGACCCTCGCGCGGATCGAATTCACGTTCCACGTGGCCAACCGCATGAGCTACAGGCTACGGGCGTCGATGTACCGCGAGCGGTGGTGAACGGTGAAGCCCATCGACTCGTATAGCCGTGTCCCGGCCGTGTTATCCGCGAGCACCTGCACGTAGGCGCGCGTCGCACCCCGCTCGCCGCCCCAGGCCAACAGTGCCCAACACAGTTCGCGCGCCAGGCCGCGCCGCCGCGCCTCCTCGACCACATGCACCGCCGACAATCCCACCAAGCGCGTGCCGTCCGGTGCGGCGGTGACGGTGGCCCTTCCCACAGCGGCGCCTGCGGTCGTCGCGAACACCACCTCGCCGTCGATGACGGCGGTCAACACGTCGACGGGCACGTCGCGCCGGTACAGGCGCAGCCATTCGTCGTCCGGCCGGACCGCCAGCGTCACCGACGCATCAGGGGCGGCCGAGCCGAACTCGCCTGTCATGACCAGGTTTTCGGCGTCGGTCGGCACCCCGGGCGGGATGCGAAACAACCGGTCCGGTGCGGCCACCAGCGGGGCCACCCCGCGGGCCGCATACCAGTTGACGAGCGCACTGACGTCGCTACCCGTCGAAACAGCCAGCGGGACCGCCGAATTCGCGCGTCGGGTGCTTCCGTGGCCGAAACGCAGCAGCCAGCCATCGACCCACTCGTGCTCGAAGCCCGGCCACGCCAGCGCCGCGGCATGTTCGAGATTGCGAATGTCGCCGGTACGCACCGGTGCCGCGGCAAGCGCTTTGATCGTCACCACGTCGTCGGCGGCGATCTCCACCACATCACCGCGTTTTGTGCGCACTCGTAACGTCGGGCCAACCGCCTCCAAGTGGCCGATCACGTCGGTCAGCGGCGGCGCCGATCCGGCCGGTAGCCGGTACCGCACCACGACGCGATCGCCGATGTCGATCACGAGCTAGTGACCGAACGGATCGGGGTCCTTGCCAGGCATCCAGGTCAGCCCCGGCACGCCCCAGCCGTGCGACTTCACCGCCCGCTTCGCGCTGCGCGCGTGCCTGCCAACCAGCCTGTCCAGATACAGGAAGCCGTCGAGATGGCCCGTCTCATGCTGCAGCATCCGCGCAAACAGGTCGGTGCCCTCGATCGTGATCGGGGTGCCGTCGGCGTCCAGGCCGGTAACCCGCGCCCACTTCGCCCGGCCCGTCGGGAACGATTCGCCGGGAACCGACAGGCAGCCCTCGTCGTCGTCCTCAGGGTCCGGCATGGTCTCGGGCACCTCGGACGTCTCGAGCACCGGGTTGACGACGACGCCGCGGCGGCGGGTGGTCCGCCCGCGCTCGTCGGCGCAGTCGTAGACGAACACTCGCTTGGAGACGCCGATCTGATTCGCGGCAAGTCCCACCCCGTTTGCGGCATCCATCGTCTCGAACATGTCCTTGATCAACTGCACGACGTCATCCGGCAGCGAACCGTCATGGTTGACGGGCACCGGCTCGGTCGCAGTGTGTAAGACGGGATCTCCCACGATGCGGATGGGTACGACAGCCACGCGGTAGAGCTTAAGTCGGCAATCCTTGTCACCCGACTCGCGGGCCTGGGTAACGCCTCAGCTTCCAAACCCGTGGTTGAATGTTCGCCGAACAGCAGAGACGTCACTTCGAGTGTGGGGAGGGTCCAGGGGCAATATGGACGGCGCGATCGCGCGGACTGAGCAATCCGGGGACGACTCTGATCTCACCGATGGGCTGACTCGACGCGAGCACGACATCCTGGCGTTCGAGCGCCAGTGGTGGAAGTACGCCGGGTCCAAGGAAGACGCCATCAAGGAGCTCTTCTCGATGTCGGCCACCCGCTACTACCAGGTGCTGAACGCGCTGGTGGACCGCCCTGAGGCGCTCGCCGCCGACCCGATGCTGGTCAAGCGGCTGCGGCGGCTGCGGGCGAGTCGGCAGAAGGCCCGGGCGGCGCGTCGGCTGGGCTTCGACGTCACCTGAGGTTTTCCGGCCGCGCGGGCCCTCTCGATACAGTGAGCGGTAATGAACCAGCGAAATTCCTCCGGGCTGCCCCTGCGCGCCATGGTGATGGTGTTGCTGTTCCTGGGCGTGGTGTTCCTGCTGGTCGGGTTCCAGGCGATGGGCTCCGGCGACTCTGAGGGCGACCAGTCGTCGTCGATCGCCACTACCACCATCACCACCTCGAGCTCGGCAACGTCGTCCCCGGCGCCGGCGAAGGCCGATGTGCGTGTCTACAACATCTCGTCGACCGAAGGCGCCGCCGAAAGCACCGCCAACCGGCTGCGGGAAGCAGGCTGGAACGTCACCGACACCGGCAACCTGAGCCTGCCGGAGGTCGCGGCCACCACGGTCTTCTTCAGTGACGCGCCGGGCGAGCACGAGGCCGCCGACGAGGTGGGCAAGCTGCTCGAGGCGCCGGTGCAGCCGCGGATCCCCGAGTTGACCGAGCAACCGCCGGGCGTGGTCGTAGCGGTCACCGGTTAGGCTCTTGCACATGCTCAAGCCCGTCGCTGTCGCCGCCGCGTTCGCTATTCCCGTCGTCGCCTTGAGCGCGTGCGCACCGAACGAACCCGTTGCAACCTCACCCGGCACCACGCCATCGGTCTGGACCGGCTCGCCGTCACCGTCCGCGTCGCCCGGTGAGCATGAGGGTGGACAGGCCGCGAGCGGTGAGAAGCTCACCGCAGAGCTGAAACTGGCCAACGGCACCGAGGTGGCGACCGCCGATATCGAATTCGCAAACGGCTATGCCACCGTCACGGTGGAGACGACCGCGTCGGGCGCGCTGACACCGGGCTTCCACGGTCTGCACATCCACGCCGCCGGCAAATGCGAAGCCAACTCCGTCGCCCCGACCGGTGGCGCGCCCGGCGACTTCAATTCCGCCGGTGCGCATTTCCAGAAGGCCGGCCACACTGGCCATCCCGCAAGCGGCGACCTGGCGTCGCTGCAAGTCCGTGCGGACGGCACCGCGAAGCTGGTGACCACGACCGACGCGTTCACCGCCGAAGATCTGCTCGGCGGCGCGAAGACCGCGATCATCATCCACGAGAAGGCGGATAACTTCGCCAACATTCCGCCGGAGCGCTACCAGCAGGTCAACGGTGCTCCGCCGCCCGACGAAACCACCCTGGCCACTGGCGACGCCGGAAAGCGCGTGGCGTGCGGTGTCATCAGTACCGGCTAGCAGCCACATAGACTTCGCCGGGTCGCCCCGGCCGACCCTTGGGGTCGAGTGGGAGTTCGCACTCGTCGACGCCGAAAGTCGCGATG
>JBKOYU010001122.1:0-2081 GCA_046725575.1 Actinomycetota bacterium
GCACCGATGGGTAAGCGCGGTCGAGATGTTTGACGTAGGCATCGCAAGCTTCGCTTACCTCGCGGAGCATCTGGCGCAGCTCTGCGCGCAGTCGCGTTTGTAGTTCCCGCACAGACTGGCGCGCCGTGTGCCGGAAGTATCCGGCCACGCCAAGCACGAACACGAGGATCGGCAGCAACGGGCCGTATCTCGTCAACCACTCAACCATTGCTAGGAGTCTTTCATGGCTGCTGGTCCGAAACCGGCTGCTGACCTAAGCGCGTTGCCGTTCCGTTCCCGCAAGACGGGGGCCGAGCGGTTCGCCGCGTGGGTCGCCAAATACCTCGTTGTGCCTAAGGGCAAGGGTGCCAATAAGTGGATGCGGATTCGTGCGTGGCAGGTGGACATGTTGCGCCCGTTCCTGGACCCGGACCCGCGTCCGGTAGTCGGCGCGATCATGGGTCCACGCGGGCTAGGTAAGACGGGCATCTTCGCGGCGCTCGGCTTGTACGAGCTTTTCAACGGCCCGGACGGCAACGAGATACCGATTGTCGCGGTCGACGAACGCATGGCTGGCCGGTTGCTTAGGCCCGCCGTGCAGATGGTCGAGATGAACCCCGACCTCGCTTCACGCGCACAGGTCTACCGGGACCGCATCGAAGTGCCAGGCAAGCGGAGCACCCTAACGGCGCTACCGGCAGAAGCTAAGCGCATCGAAGGGCTAGGGATGAATCGCCCTGGAAATGCTGGAGGCTCCTGACCTTGGAAACGAGGATGCAGGTATGCCGAAGGAACAGTCGCTCGGGAAGCCGACGACGCGTAGGTATAGCCCAGAGGAGAAGGCCGCTGCGGTGCGGATGGTGCGGGCCTTGAGGGCCGAGTTGGGCACCGATCATGGGACCGTGCAGCGGGTTGCTCGTCAGCTCGGTTATGGCATTGAGTCGGTGCGCTCGTGGGTACGCCAGGCCGACATCGATGAGGGCTATGCCCCCGGGGTCACGACGGCCGAGTCGCAGCGCATCCGGGATCTCGAACAGGAGAACCGAGAACTCAAGCGTGCCAACGTTATCTTGGGTGGGGTTGACTGTTTGACGGCGTGAGCTGGGTGTTTGCGTCGTGGACGGTGTCCGTGACGTGGGTGCCGGCGATGCGGTCGGCGCGGAGCTGTCCGTGCAGGAGTGCGATCTGGTTGCGCAGTTGTCGGTTTTCGTCGTCGAGTTCGCGGATACGTTGGTGCGCGAGTGTGAGGCGTTGCCGCAGCGAGGCGTCGGACCCGCGCTCGATTCGGGCAGGTGCCGACTCGGGCGTCTCCGATATGGCGGTCAGTCGGCGGAGTTGATCGCGCAGTTCGGGCTGGGCATAGAGCCAGGAGCGGGAGACGCCGGCGTGTGCGGCGATCTGCATGACGGTGCGCCGCTGGCCGGTTTCGCCGAGTTCCTGCAGGGCTTGGCGGGCACGTTCGAGGGTGTCGGCGCGACGGCGCTGGGCAGCGGCGACAAGGTGGTGGCTGTTATCGTGGCGCATCGGATGATTCCTTGCCGCAACATGTTTCGCTGCTCGTTGCGCACCGGCAGTCGTGTTGGTTGGCTTCGAGGGTGGTGATGATGGTGAGCAGGTTGGTTTCGACGGTGCGGTTCATCTCGGCCAGACGGGTGTGGCCGTCGGTCTCGGCGCGGGCGATCAGCGCGCGGGTGTCGTCGAGCTGCTTGCGGTGTTGGGGTAGGAATTCGGCGGTCGTGACGAACAGCGGGCAGGTCAGGCAGGCGTTGGCGTGCGGGCACGATTTCTGTAGCGGTAGACCGCAATAGCCGTTGGGCAGTGCCATTTTCGCGCGGGCAAGGTTCTGTTTCATCCATTCGGCATCGGCGAGCGGTCCGTCGATCGTGGTGTCGACCGGCTCGCCACGGATGTTGATCTTCTGGGCGCGTTCCCACTGCTCGCGAATGGTGGTGTCGGCCAGCCGGGCATACACGGCGGTCATGGTGTGGCTGGTGTGGTCGAGCAGGCGTCGGACCACTTCCTGCGGCACCTCATGGTTGATCCATCGTGTGGCTGCAGTGTGCCGGAACTGATGAGCGGTGACATGCGCTGGCTGACCGAGT
>JBKOYU010001074.1:0-5982 GCA_046725575.1 Actinomycetota bacterium
ACGTGGATGTGGCGTCCCACCATGCGATGATGGATCCCATCCTGCCGGAGTTGAAGGAGACGTTGGCCGGCCTGGTGCCGAGGCCTCCGCTCATCCCGGTCATCAGCACGGTCGAGAATGCCGGCGCCTCGCCGCTGTTCGATGCCGACCACTGGGTTGCCAACCTGCGCAACCCGGTCCGGTTCAGCCAGGCCGTCGCCACCGCCGGCGCCACCCACTGCACCTTCATCGAGATCAGCCCGCACCCATTGCTCACCAAGGCAATTTCCGACACCCTCGATGACCCGTCTTCCGGTAACGCACATCACCACAGCCTCGGCACGCTGCAGCGCGATGCTCACGACACCGTCGCATTCCACACGAACCTCAACGCAACACACACCGTCCGGCCACCGCACGGCGAACATCAGCCCGAGCCACACGCCGCCATCCCGATCACACCGTGGCGCCACACCCGGCATTGGATCGACATCGCACCCGCCTCGTCCACCAACGGCTTTGGGGTGCACCGCGCGCACCGACTACCGGCAGGCGACAGCAGCCCCATCCCGGCGGACTGGCTGTACGAGCCGACCTGGCCCGTCCACGCACGACCTGCGGCCGACCATGCGAGCGTGGGTCCCTGGCTGGTTCTCGGGGACGCCGACCTGGGTGCCGAACTCGGTCGCGGACTGGACCGCGGTACCGACCGGGCCGCATTGCGCACCGCGCTGGGCGAAGTGGACAACGTGCTACTCGCGCCGGCGGCCACGGGCGCCGCCATCGACGTCCCGTCGGCATACGCGTTGTTCAACGAGGCGAGAAGTCTTGTCGAAGAACTGCTTTCGATGCCCTCACCGCCGCGGCTGTACTTCGTCACTCGCAATGCCCAGCCCGTTGTCGAAGGCGATCGCGCAAATTCGACACATGCCGTGTTGTGGGGTCTCGGCCGCACGCTCGCGCTGGAACATCCCGAAATCTGGGGCGGCGTGGTCGATGTCGACGACTCGGTGCCTGCCGTCTTGACCGCGCGGTGTGTGCTGACCGAAGCGCAACCCGGCGAGCGGGAGGACCAAGTCGTCTACCGGGCAGGTACCCGGCATGTGCCACGGCTGCAACGACGGACTCCTCTCCAGGTGACGACCGGTCTGCTCGGTCAGGACACCAGCCACCTGGTGATCGGCGCCACCGGCCGCATCGGGCCACATCTGATCCAGCAGCTCGCCGACATGGGCGCCGGAACCATCGTCGCCGTATCGCGAAACCCCGGCGGGCGGCTCGACGAATTGGCCCGGCGCCTTTCGTCGACGGGGACGACGCTGATCGCGGTGGCTGCCGACGCCACCGACGAAACCGCGATGGCGGCACTGTTCGACCGCTTCGGCACCGAACTCCCGGGCCTCGAGGGCATCTACCTGGCGGCCTTCGCCGGAGGACCGGTCGCGTTGTCCGACATGACCGAGGACGACGTCAACGCCATGTTCGGTCCGAAGCTGGATGCGCTTGGCGTGCTGCACACCCTCTCCCTGCGAACCGCCATTCGCCATTTCCTGATGTTCTCGTCGATCTCCGGTCTGCTCGGTTCGCGCTGGCTCGCCCACTACACGGCGACCAGCAACTTCCTCGACACCTTCGCCTACGCCCGGCGCAACATGGGTCTCCCGGCCACGGTGGTCAACTGGGGATTGTGGAAATCGTTGGCCAACCTGCCATCCGATGCGAATCAGGTCATGTCGGACTCAGGGCTCGCGCCGATGCCCGACGAGATGGCCATTCGCGCGCTGTCGTTGGTGATGGCCTCCGATGCGCCGCCGCGGTCCACCGTCGCAGACGTGGATTGGCCGCTGCTGGCCGCGGCGTATCGCACCCGCGGAGCACTGCGCATCGTCGAAGACGTGTTGACCGGTGAGGATGCCGCGGATCCGTCCATGCCGGGGAGCGAGTTCGGCAAGGCACTGCGCGAGTGCCCACCAGAACGGCGTCGCGAGCTGCTGGCCGACCACATCGGTACGTTGGCGTCGGACGTGATGGGGCTGGCGCCCACGGAGACTCTGGATCCGGCAGCGGGATTCTTCCAACTCGGCATGGATTCGCTGATGAGCGTCACACTTCAGCGCAGCCTCAGCGCGAGCCTCGGCATCACGCTGCCGGCAGCGGTTATCTACGAGTACCCGACCATCTCGCGTCTCACCGACGCACTATGCGAGCGCATGGGCTACGTGACGGCGGCCGAAATCCCGGCGACAGCTCGATCCGGCCTCGGCGCACGAGCCCAGCAACGCGCCAAGGCCCGCCAGGAAGCCCAGGCGAGCAGACGGAAAGGACGGGTGTAGCTATGGACACCGATGACACGACCGGTTCGAATGAGTTGCCGCCCAACGCGATTGCGGTTATCGGAATGGCGGGCCGTTTTCCCGGTGCAGATTCGGTGACGACGTTCTGGGACAACCTGCGCCGCGGTGAGGAGTCCATCGCCACGCTCTCCGAGGAGGCACTTACCGCCGCCGGAGTCAGTGCGAAGACGCTGGCCGATCCGGCGTACGTGCGGCGCGCGCCCGTGCTCGACGGGATCGAGGAATTCGACGCGGAGTACTTCGGGATGACCCCGTACACCGCTCGGATGATGGACCCTCAACAGCGGTTGTTCTTGCAGACCGCGTGGCACGCCTTCGAGGATTCCGGGTACGACCCCGCCACCTTCGACGGAGCGATCGGCGTCTTCGCCGCCAGTACCGCCAGCGGCTACCTGATGGACAACCTGATGTCGCACCGCGACCCCAAGGCGCTCGTCGGAGAGGGCATCACCGTCGAGATGTTCAACCTGGTCTTGCTGAACGACAAGGACTACCTGGCGACGCGGGTGTCGCACCAGTTCAATCTGCGCGGACCGAGTCTTACGGTGCAGACCGCCTGTTCGTCGTCACTGGTGGCGGTGCACCTCGCGTGCCAGAGTCTGCTGTCCCGCGAATGCGACATGGTGCTGGCCGGTGCCGCCTCGATCCGGGTGCCGCATCACGTTGGCTACACCTACGAGCCGGGGGCGATGGTGTCGGCCTCGGGCCACTGCCGACCGTTCGACGTCCGGTCCGACGGCACCATCTTCGGCAGCGGGGTCGCGGCGGTGATACTCAAGCCGTTGCAGGCAGCGCTCGACGACGGTGACCGCATCCACGCCGTCATCCGCGGTTCGGCGATCAACAACGACGGCTCGGTCAAGATGACCTATGCGGCACCTGCCCTCGCCGGCCAGGCGGAGGTCATCGCCGAAGCGCATGCCGTAGCCGGTGTCGACTCCTCGACCATCGGATTCGTGGAGACCCACGGAACCGGTACCCCGCTGGGTGATCCGATCGAAATCGAAGCCCTGCGGCAGGCTTTCGAGGTCTCCAGCCTGGACCGGCCGGGCCCGTGCGTGCTGGGTTCGGTGAAGTCGAACATCGGCCATCTGGACGCGGCATCCGGCGTCACCGGCCTGATCAAGACGATCCTCTGCCTCAAGAACAAGGCGATTCCCCCGACCGTGCACTACACCGCGCCCAACCCCGAGCTGCACCTCGAGGACACACCATTCGTGGTTCAGAACACCTACAGGCCATGGGAATCCGACGCACGGCGCCGGGCTGGTGTGAGCTCATTCGGCGTCGGTGGCACCAACGTGCACGTCGTCGTCGAGGAGGCGCCGCAGACCGTCTCCGCCGTCGTGGACGCTCCGAGCGGTCCGCAGGTGCTGCTGTTGTCCGCCCGCACCGCCGAGTCCCTGCAGGAAGCCAGGGCTGCGCTTGCCGCTGAACTCTCGCGCGACGAACACGTGTCGCTGCCCGATGTGGCGTTCACCCTTGCGGGTCGGCGGGCCTACGAGGTCCGGATGGCAGCCGTCGTTGCCGACCGTGCCGATGCCGCCGCTGTGCTGACCGCCGCCGAGCACGACAACGTCTCCGTCGGGGCGTGCCCGCAGGACATTTCGCCAGGCGCAAATCGGGTGGCGTTCTTGTTTCCCGGTCAGGGCGCGCAGCACGTCGGCATGGCCCGTGGTCTCTACGATACCGAGCCGATGTTCCGGGAGAACTTCGACCGGTGCGCCGCCGGATTCGCCGAGGAACTCGGCATCGACCTCAAGGCCGAGGTGTTCGACGGGGCAGGCCTGGAGCCCACCGATCTGGCCCAGCCGGCTCTGTTCGCGGTGGAATACGCGCTGGCGCAGTTGGTCATGTCCTTCTGCGTCACCCCGGCGGCGCTGGCCGGACACAGCATCGGCGAACTCGTGGCCGCCACCTTGGCGGGGGTTTTCGACCTGGCGGTGGCCATCAAGGTGGTGTCGATGCGCGCACGTCTGATGCACGCCGCGCCGGCGGGCGCCATGGTCGCCGTAGCGTCCAGCCCCGACGACATCGCCGTCCACATGACCGCCGACGTCGACCTCGCCGCTATCAACGAACTCGGCACCTGCGTGGTGGCCGGCCCCGAGGAAGCCATCCGTGCTTTCACCGATCGCCTTGCCGCTGCGGGCATCCTGGCCCGGCGCGTCCGAACCTCGCACGGTTTCCATTCGCAGTCGATGGATGCGGTGCTCGCCCCGTTCGCCGAATACCTGTCCACCCTGACGCTGCATGCGCCGCGAATCCCGATGCTGTCCAACGTGACCGGCACGTGGATGACCGACGAGGAGGCCACCGATCCCAATCGCTGGGCCCAGCACATCCGGTCCACCGTACGGTTCGCCGATGAACTTGCCGAACTGCTCGGCGATACGCATCGGGTGCTGGTGGAGGTGGGGCCCGGCGGCAGTTTGACCGGATCGGCCGTGCGCCTGCCCGGGTGGTCGGAAACCCACCGCGCGGTTCGCCTGATGCGGCACCCGTTGCAGAGCAGGAATGATCGCGACGCCTTCCTGCTCGGACTGGGGCAGCTGTGGTCGGCCGGAGCCGACGTGGACTGGACAGCCCTGCATGGCGATCAGGTCCACCGAGTGACGCTGCCCGGCTATGCCTTTGCGCGGCAGCGCCATTGGATCGAGCCCGCCGCCTTCGTGCGGTCGGGCGATGTCTCCGCCCCGTTCGGCACAGCGGTCGCCGAATCGCAGCCGGCCGATCGTAAGGCCGGAAGCGCCACGGACGCCCGCTCGCAGATGCAGGCGACGCTACAGCGGATCTGGTCGCAGTGTCTGGGCGTCGAGTCGATTGCGCAGGGCGACAACTTCTTCGAACTGGGCGGCGACTCGCTCTTGGCGATCGGCGTGGCGATGACCGCGTCTCACGAAGGCGTGGAGCTCGCCCCGCAGGACCTCTACGACCATGACAGCCTTGGCGCGCTGGCCGACACCCTCGTGGCGCGCTACGCATCGGGCGGGCTGGCAAGCCAGGACACTGACGATCTGAATCCACCGGTCCCGCCGAACATTCTCCGTTTCCTCGACAGCGGGTTGGCCGAACCGGGCCGCTGGCGGGCGCCACTGGTGTTGCGTCTTGACTCGTCCGTGAGTGCGGAGGACGTTCGGGCCGTCATGACTGCGGTGGTCAACCACCATGACGCGTTGCGGACGCGGGTCGCCAACCCGGCGGGAATGTGGGAGCAGCACATCAGCGAACCCGGCGACTTCGCTGATCTGGCTGAGTGCGCACTGCCCGCCGATGCCTTGCCGGGCACCCAGCACGAGCGAGAAGCGATTTCGGCCATCGTCTCTGACACCATTGGGGCACAGGACCTCGGCAGCTGGCCGTTGACGGCCACCTATGTCATCGACGCGCAGGGCGACCCACGGTTCCTGGTGCTCACCGTGCACGAGATGGTCGATGACACGACGTCACGCGAGGTGCTGGTGACGGACTTGCTGACCGCATTCGCGCAACGGCTGGCCGGCAGCGACATTGCTTTGGAACCGGCCACCACGGGCTGGCGGGAGTGGTCGCAGCGCTGTGCGGCGCTGGCCGCCCACCCCGCGGTGCTCGACCGACGAAACTATTGGATCGACAATGCCGCGAAGGCGACGGTGAGGCTGGCCAGTCC
>JBKOYU010000489.1:0-3537 GCA_046725575.1 Actinomycetota bacterium
GGTCGGGATCGAGCCAGAACGTCACCGCCGACAGCCCGAGGGCGATTCGCTCGATCTATCCGCACTGGTCGACTACGAAGCCGATCGCCGATGCGGACACCAGTCCGAACCCAACATCTACGAAAACAGCCGACTGACCAAGCGGGATCTATCAGTCCTCGTCCTCTTGGACTGCTCAGGCTCGACTGCCGAAGAGTCCAGCGGTCGCGTTGTTTTCGAGGAGGAGCGTGACCTGGCCGGCATGTTGACCGCGGATATCGAGCGACTGGGGGACCGCGTTGGCACTTATGGCTTTTACTCCCTGGGCAGGGACGCGGTGAAGTTCTCGAGGATCAAGGAGTTCGGTGTCCGGTTCGACACAGCGGCGAAACGGCGGCTTGGATCTGTGCAGCCGTCGGGATTCACGCGCATCGGTGCGGCGATTCGGCACGGCGCACACGTCCTCGAATCGCAGGCGCGTGCCAAGAACATGATTCTGCTCGTGATCGGCGACGGGCTGCCGTACGACGACGGCTATGAAGGCCGTTACGCGCGTGCTGATGCGCGGCAGGCCATCCACGAGGCGATGCGGCGGGGGATAGGAGTCGTCGGCCTCGGGATCCGGTCGTCGACGGAGCCGGAGGTGTTGGAAGACGTCTGGTCCGCCGCGTCATTTCGGGTCATCGGCGGGAGCAGGGATGCTCACAGTCATCTGCGCGGGTTGTTGGTCAATGCCCTTGCCGTGACCCGCAGCAATGGGCGCCACCGGGAGCTGGTCAGCGAAGACGATCACATGCACTTGCGGTCACTGCACGCAACCACGCACGCCAAAGTGAATTCATATGTATGAGGTGTTTATGAACGAGATGGCCACGGCGACAGGTGAAAAGCGGCATAACGGGGCCGACGTGGAGCGCGGCTATATCCCGGTCGCCGACGAGGTGGAAGTGTTCACCGCGGCGTGGCGATCCGGCCTGCCGGTGATGCTCAAGGGCCCAACCGGATGTGGCAAGACCAGGCTCGTGGAGCACATGGCATCGCGGCTCGGAGTGCCGCTGTACACCGTCTGCTGCCATGAGGACATGACGTCATCCGATCTGCTCGGCCGATTCGTCCTGAAGGACTCTCACACCGAGTGGGTGGACGGACCACTGACTCAAGCGGTCCGCCAAGGCGGCATCTGCTATCTAGACGAGGTTGTTGAGGCACGCCAGGACGCCATCGTCGCGGTTCATTCACTGGCGGACCACCGCCGGGAGCTGAATATTGAGCGACTGGGAGGGGTGAAACTGCATGCGGCGCAGGGCTTTCAATTGGTAGTCTCATACAACCCCGGTTATCAGAGCATCCTCAAGGACCTCAAGATGTCCACCCGGCAACGAATGGTCGGCATCGATCTGGGTTTCCCCCCGGCCGATGTCGAACGCAAGGTGCTACGTCAGGAGACCGGGCTCGCCGGGCCGATCCTCGACGACATCATCAAGCTGGGCCAGGCCATCCGCCGGCTCGACGACGCCGCGATTCGCGAGACCGCGTCGACCCGCGCGCTTGTCGCCACCGCGAACCTGGTCCACGCCGGGCTGGCGCCGCGAGCAGCCGCGGTCTCGGCGATTGCCAGTCCGCTGTCCGACGACCTCCAGACACGCGAACGGCTGACAGTGCTGATCGATTCCTACCTCTGACGGCGGTGCGAATACCGTCCACAATCAAACCGGCCATCTCGCGAACCATGCGCGATGGCGAAACAACGTTGGCTCGGCGACGTTGGCCCGGTCGGCGATCTCCTTGGTGGTCGTCGCCCGGTATCGCTTCTCGACGAAGAGGTCATGGGCGGCATTGAGGAGTCGCCGGCGAACACCTGTTCCGCGGGCCACCGTGGTACGTGCCTCATTCACTATGGCGGCCCTTCGGACCTGGCACCATGCAACTTCTGAGTGAGGTTGTCGAGCGCGTCCTTGGCCGTGGAAACGGCTTCCTCGACCTGCCGGATTCGCGATATGTATTCCCCACCGGACCAGCCGCGCGACTCGAGAGCCGGGATCACAAACTGCCGAAATCGATTACGTACCGCTTCTTCCGACCGATCGACTTCCTGGGCGGCAAGCCATGTTTGCTCAACGAAGTAGTCCACCAGCTCGTCCAGGCGGACGTCGGTGCGAATCTCGCCGCGGCCTTGGCCCTCCTGAAGCACCGGGCCCAGCACCTCCATGGATATCGCATGGACTCGCGGATCGCGGACCGATGCTGAATTCCGTGCGATGACGGCGGCCATCGATGGGTCGGCCGGCAGTTCACGAGCGTTATAGAGCAACGCCGCTTCAATCTTGGCGAACACGCCGGTTTGACTACTCATCAACTCGCGCAGTGCTGCCACATGTCGTTGCGAGCGGCGCAGGGCAACTTGCATCAACACTTCCGAAATGCTGCGCAGCTGCCGAAATGCCGTCGACCGAGATACGCCAGCCCGCTTTGCAATTGCTTCCATCTGCAGTGCGTCGGGGCTGCACACCTCGAGTTCAGCATCCGCTGCCCGGATCAGCCGATCCTTCACGCTACCGTCGCTGCCGACGGTGCCGATCGCCATCATGTGGTCACGCCAGACCTACCGCACGCAGTGCAGATTCGGGAAGCTCCGGTGCGACTTGGTATTTGCAGTATCGAGTCATGGGCAGCAACTGTGGCCGAGGCGGCCGTTCCTTTCATGATCCGCGGCCGTATCCATCGACCGCGACGTCGTCGCGGCCCTGCTCAGTATGTCACTCGGGCCGAAATCCTCGGGAAAATGTCGGGATGTGGCAGTCGCGTACCAGAAGAGCGCCGTCAGGCCGGCTTGGCCGGGGCGGCCTCACGCCATCTAGCAGTCTCGGTGTATTGCTCCAAGCCGGTCACACGGCCGTCCTGGCCTGGATGTCGGTCTGGACAAACCACGCGCCGATCGGGTCATCGACCGGCTCCACCCAGCCCCGGCTTCCGCCGCGGAACGCCAGCCCGGCATCATCGTCTAACGCGTCGATCTCGGCGTACGCCTCGAGGTTGGCGAGCACCGAGGCGTGATAAAAGTCCAGGTCCGCAGCGTCGAGAACAATTCTGAGCTCCTCTGCAGCTTCCTGCACCTCGGCCTGTGTGGGTTTCTCGACTGGCATGCATCGCTCCGTCCGCATCTCCATATGAGACGGTCGTTTACAAACGGACTGTACGTGGCCGGAGTGGGATGCAAACGGGAGCGGCCAACGTTGCTCGCGAATAATGGATTCTAGGCCGGTCATTCAGCGGGCTGGTCGCACATGCATCGTGCAGCACACTTATCGCATATGCAAACGATCGTCGACTTGATCTAGGATTGCTGCTTAGGGTTCTGGCAAGCGTCCACGAGGCGCGGGGGACGGTGTGCGCCGCATCAGTGGATTGGTAGCTGCGATCAAAGAGACCAGCTCGACCCGCGCGCGACCACCGAGCTGGATGCGCGCACCGATTCTCTTGCAACACCCACGCGCGTCTGTGACTGACGTTGTCGATCTGGAGCATCCCCGGTTTGATGCACACCTCATTCCGTGTGAC
>JBKOYU010000059.1:0-3115 GCA_046725575.1 Actinomycetota bacterium
GTTCGGCGCGCATTCGTATTACATGCCGGCGCAGCTGTTTCCGACGGCCGACGGCTATCTCGCGCTGTTCATCACCCACGACGCGTTCTGGAAAGCCTTCGCCGACGAAGCGAAGATCGACGGCTTCCCGACGATGGCCGAGCGCGCGGCGAAGCGCGACGAGGTGCTGGAAGTCGTCACCGCCGCGCTGGCCACCGACACCGCGGCCAGTTGGGAGTCACGACTGCAGCCCTTGGGCATACCCGTCGCGGCCGTCCGGTCGCTGCCGGAGGCGTTGGAGGCCACGCCCGAAGCGCTTGTCACCGCAGGGGATTTCAGGTTGGTGGGCAGCCCGATCCGCATCGCGGGGTATGAGCCGGACTACCGGCCGCCACCACTGCTCGACGTGCACGGCGACGTGGAGTCTCAGTCCTCGTAATGCACCGTGACTGACGGGGTATCGGGAATGGCCTGGCAGGTCAGCACATAACCGTCATCGACCTCGTCGTCCATCAACGCGTCGTTGACCTTCATCGTTGCGCTGCCCTCGGACAGCCGCGCCATGCACGTACCGCAGTTGCCCGCTTCGCACGAGAACGGCGGCGACAGCCCCGCCCGACGCGCGCTTTCGAGCAGTGTCTCGTTGGCCCTGCGCGGCACCTCGACCTTCTTGCGGTCGAGGTGGATCGTGATGGTGCCGCCGGTTTCGTCGGCCTCTGCTGGTGCTGATTCAGACCCCGGGGCCTGTGGTGCGGCGTCGAAATCCTCGATGAATACCGTCCCGGGGCCTGGCAACGCGGACGTGACGACCGACATGAAACCGTCAGGCCCACAGACGTAGCAGTCCGCCCCGGTATCGGAACCGACGAAGTCGATGACGGCGGCGGGTTCGAGCAATCCCCGTTCGGCATCGATGTGGCGGACCACGGACAGCCGATCGGGGTAGCGGCCGACGAGGTCGTCGAGCACTGCCTCGAAGATCACCGACGCCCGGTCGCGGTCGGCGCACAGCAGCCGAACCTTGCGGTCCGTGGTTGCCAGCGCGCTCTTGACGAGCGACAGGATCGGCGTGACGCCGCTACCGCCGCTGAAGCCCAGCAGCGGCACAGACGTATCGGTCAGGCAGAAGGTGCCGGCCGCGCGGGTGATGGTCACTTCGTCGCCCTCGACGAGGTTGTCGAGCATCCAATTCGACACCTTGCCGCCCGGCACTCGCTTGACCGTCGTTGCCATCTCGGAATCGGTCTTGGGTGCGCTCGACATCGAATAAGACCGGTACAGGTCCTCGCCGTCGACGTGCACCTTGAACGTGCAGAATTGCCCGGCCTTGTAGGGGAACGGCGTTTCGTCGGGGGCCAGCTCGTAGGTCCTCGCGTCGGCGGTCTCTTTGATGATCCGAGACACCGTCGCACGATGGAACAATTGCGGCTTGACCATGGCCCCCCTCTCGACCGGCATTGTCATTCTGGCAATAAGAGAATACTATTCTCCTCGACGATCGGCCACCTTCTCGAGTGGTGGAAAGGGGCGAGCGCGACGTGAGTGAGCGGATGGCGCTCGCCTTCGAGGAGCGGGAATACAGCCTCCCGCAGCTCGACGCCCTCGCCAACGGCATGGCCACCGTGCTCGAACATCGCGGGGTGCGGCCGGGCGACCGTGTCGCGCTGATGTCGTCGAATCGCCCGGAGTTCGTAATCGCCTTGTGGGCCATCTGGCGGCTTGGCGCGTCGGCGGTGCTGCTGAGCCCGGCGTGGAAGCGGACCGAGGTCGGGAATGCGCTGGCGCTGACGACACCGTCGCACGCCGTTGGCGACCATCCAGTGCTCGCCGAGTTGATGCCGATGCTGTCTCTGGATGAGGCGATCACGCCCGGGCAGCGGACGTTCGAGCCGCCTCGCCCGGAATCCGACGCACTGTTCGTGTTCAGTTCGGGGACGACGGGAATGCCCAAGGCGGTGCGTCACACTCACCGGTCGTTCGCCGTCGCGGTGCGTCACTGGCGTGACGCGCTGCACCTGTCGTCGGCCGATCGCATGCAGATCATGACACCGCCGTCGCACATCCTCGGGTTGCTCAACATCGTGATGGCGCTCGAGACCGGCTCCTGGATCAGGTTGTACCGCCGGTTCGACATCGACCTGATGCTGCACCACATCGAAAAAGACGGAATCACCATCGAGATGGCTGTCGCGCCAATCGCTTTGGCGCTGGCCGCTCACCCGAAACTGGAGCGCTACGATCTGTCGACGCTGCGCTACATCATGTGGTGCGCGACGCCGGTCACGCAGAGCGTCGCCGAAGCGGTCACCCGCAGAACCGGGGTCAATTGGGCGACCGCCTACGGCACCAGCGAATTGCCGGTCATTGCGTGCAATGACATCGAAGGCGCGCGGCTCGATACCGTCGGCCGGCCGGTGCCCGGGATCCGAGTCCGGATTGTCGCGCTGGACGGCGACGAGGCGCTCTCGCCGGGCGCGGTGGGGGAGATCCAGGTGCGCTCGGATTCGGTGATGGCTGGCTACCTGCCGAGTGAGGCGACGGCGCAGGCGTTTTCGGACGGCTGGTATCGGACGGGAGACGTCGGACACCTCGACAGCGACGGTTGGCTGCGCATCACCGACCGCGCCAAGGAGATGATCAAGGTGCGGGGGTTTCAGGTCGCGCCCGCCGAAATCGAGACCGTGCTGCACGGGCACCCGGCCGTCGAGGACTGCGCGGTGTTCGGGATTCCCGACGCCGCTAACGGAGAGGCCATCGTTGCCACGGTCAAGACGTGCGGGCCGGTCGAGGCGGACGAGCTCATCGCGCTCGTCGCGGAGCGCATGGCGTCCTACAAGCGACCGAGTCGCGTGGTCTTCGTCGACGAAATACCGCGCCTGCCATCGGGAAAGGTGTTGCGCCGAGTGTTGAAGGAGCGGCTGTGGACGTCCGTCTGACGAGTGAACAGCAGCAGCTGCGGGAGGCCGCGGCCAAGCTAGCCGACGACCTCGGACCCGGATCGGTCGCCGATCTGGACGACTCGAATCGGATCGCCCGGCTGGAGAAGGCCGTCGACGCGACGGACTTTCGTACGCTGCGGTCCGACGGCGCCTCCGGGGTCGAGGTGGCCATAGTCGCCGAGGAGTTCGCGCGGGGC
>JBKOYU010001154.1:0-2863 GCA_046725575.1 Actinomycetota bacterium
GTCGGCGACGTTCTTCTCGGCCAGCATTTCGCGCGCGCCGGTCATGATCGCCGAACGGCGCGCCGCCATCTGTTCTGGCCTGCGAGCGCGCTGAAACGTCACACGTAGAAGTTATCAGACCAATGGGCTCTTGTTATCAGACCACTGGTTCGTTATTGTTCGGTAATTCCACCGATACGAGGAGACATCCATGGCCCGCAACGAGCTCGCCGTCATCGTTCCCGACCTGTCCGGCAAGCTGGCCGTCGTCACCGGCTCGAACTCCGGCCTCGGCCTGGGGTTGACCACCCGGTTGTCGGCCGCCGGTGCCGACGTGATCATGGCCATCCGTAACCGCGCAAAGGGCGAAGCCGCAGTCGAGCAGATCCGCGGCACGGTGCCCGACGCGAAGCTGACGATCAAGAGCCTCGACCTGTCGTCGCTGGCGAGCGTCAAAGCCCTCGGTGACGAACTCAACGCCGAAGGACGGCCCATCGACATCCTCATCAACAACGCCGGCATCATGCAGCCGCCCGATCGCGACACGACCGCCGACGGCTTCGAGCTGCAGTTCGGCGGCAACCACCTGGGCCACTTCGCCCTGACCGGCCACCTGTTGCCGTTGCTCCGCGCCGCAAGCAACCCGCGGGTGACGTCGCTCAGCAGCCTCGCCGCGCGAATGGGTGGCATCAACTTCGACGATCTGCAGTGGGAGAAGCGATACAGCCCAACCCAGGCGTACGCGCAGTCGAAGTCGGCCAACCTGATGTTCGCCATCGAACTCGACCGCCGGAGCCGACGGGCCGGCTGGGGCATCGTGTCCAACGCGGCCCACCCCGGCTTCACGAAGACGAACCTGCAATTGAGCGGCCCGTCGCAGGGCAAGGAAAGCCCGACGTTGTTGGAGCGGTTCTACCGGGTTAGCCGCCAACTCACGCCCTTTGCATGGCAGGAGGTCGAGGAGGGCATCCTGCCCGCTCTTTATGGCGCTGTATCGCCCGACGCCGAGGGTGGCACGTTCTACGGTCCGCGGGGTGTCCTCGAGGCGGCCGGCGGCGGCGGCGTGAAGCACGCCAGAATTCCGGAGCGCTGCCGCAATGAGGCCGACTGCCGTCGGCTGTGGGAGGTCTCCGAGGAACTGACCGGGGTGAGTTTCCCGACGACGGACTGAACCCCCGCCTTTGTCGGCGCTCGCCGCGTCCGAGAGCTACCGTCGTAACGTGCCCGAATCCAGCATCGTCGTGCGCCCGGAGCCGTTGGAAAGCGGATCGTATACCGCCAGCTCCCGGCTGCAGGCGGCCGGATTGTTGGGAGCGATAAAGCTTTTCGAAGATGCTGCCCAAGCCGTTCCCATCCCGAAGCCCCCGCAACCGATCGTCATCGCCGATTACGGAGCGTCCACGGGTCACAACTCCCTGCTGCCGATCGGCGCTGCAATCGCGGTGCTGCGCAAACGCACCAGGCCGGAGCACTCGATCCTGGTGGCACACACCGATGTGGCCGAGAACGACTTCACCGTTTTGTTCAAAACGCTTCAAGACGACCCCGATTCCTACCTGAAGAAGGACGTGGCGAGCTTCGCCTCGGCGATCGGTCGGTCGTTCTACACCCAGATCCTGCCGTCCAACAGCGTGAACCTGGGCTGGACGTCGTGGGCGATTCAGTGGCTCGGTCGGGTTCCGGCACCGGTGCCCGACCATCTACAGGTGGCCTATAGCGGCGACGAGACCGTGAAGGCTGCCTACGCCAAACAGGCCGCGCACGACTGGCATGAATTCGTCGCGTTCCGCGGCCGCGAACTGTGCCCCGGCGGCCGGCTTGTGGTGTTGACGATGGCCACTGGCGATGACGGCGAATTCGGCTACCGCCCGCTGTTCAAGGGCATGCTCGGCGCGCTGGCCGACCTGGTGGCGCAGGGGCTGGTCACCGAGGATGAGGTGCACCGCATGTGCATCCCGACCGTCTCCCGTCGCGCCGCTGACTTTCTGTCGCCGTTCGCGCCGAAGGGCCGATTCGAGCGCCTGGAGGTCGAGCACCTCGAAGTGTTCGACGCCGAGGACCGGTTCTGGACGCAGTACCGAGTCGACCACGACGCCAAGGCTTTCGGCGCGCAATGGGCGGCGTTCGCGAGGGCATCGGTGTTCCCGACGATGCTGGCCGCACTCGACGGTGGCCGTACCGATCCGCGGCGTGACGACTTGATGAACCGGTTGGAGGCCGGTGTCGCCGCGCGGATGGCGGCGGAGCCGGAGGAGATGCAGATTCCGCTAGCACAGGTGGTGCTGTGGAAGCGGCCTAAAGCTACGTGATTTGGGGTGCTCCTCACGTCCGAGTGAATCAGCCGGCCATCCGATCGCGAAAGGTGTTGCGGTAGCTCTGCGGCGCGACGCCGGTGAGCCGGCGGAACTGTTCACGGAAGTTGGCCGGCGAGCTGAATCCGACGTCACGGCCGATCTTTTCGACGCCGTCCACCGTGCTCTCCAGCAGCTGCTGAGCGTGGCGGACGCGCACGCCCGTCACCCACTGCATCGGCGTCTGACCCGTCTCCGCCTGGAATCGCCGGTTCAGCGTGCGGACGCTCATCGCGGCCCGCGCGGCGATGTCTCGCAGCGTCAGGTCGCGATGCGCCTCCTGCTCGATCCACGCCAGCACATCGTCGAGTTCGGTGCGTCCGGCAATGTGCTTGGCCCGAGCGGTGTTTCGCAGAATGAACTGCGCCTGTCCCCCGCTGCGGTGCAGGGGTGCGACGGCGAGCCGTGCGGCATGGGCGGCGACGGCAGCGCCGTAGTCCCTGGCGACCATGTGCAGGCACAGGTCCAGGCCGGCCGACGCGCCCGCCGAGGTCAGCACCTGACCCTCGTCGACGTAGAGGACGTCGGGATCG
>JBKOYU010001061.1:0-2345 GCA_046725575.1 Actinomycetota bacterium
AGATTATGTCAGGTAAAAGTCTCGTCGAATTTGTTATCATGTTGTATTCCAGCATATTTCGGGATTCGATGGATGCCGATAATTCGCATAGGTGTGTGCCGTATGCTCTGCCAACCGTTTTCGAGTCGCTGCGGCCGACGGGAGATACACGCGGTTGATTCATCAAATGAGTCATTGCCCTGCGGGCCAGGACACGCCGCAGTCAGCAACAGTCTCAACCACGGGCCCGCCCTACACCGCTCCCCCGCCGGGGGGCCGGGCCAGTTTGAGCCCGTTCTTAGCCAACACAGGGAATGATGCTCACGCCCACCCGAAGTTGCGCCCGCCAAGCGCCGCTCATGCCGCAGACTGCTGGGATCCGACGATTGCCGAACTGCGGCGTGAGCTCGCTCAACTCTCCCGTCAGGCCAGGGCGCAGCCAATGGCCCGGGCGAAGCCGCCACATGCTCTGTCTCCGTCGAACACACCGCACAGTCCGGCGTCGCGGGGATGTAGGTTCTCGCCGCGGGTGAGATTATATACAATGAGCGCGACCGTGAAATGCGTTGCAGTACATCATGCTAACGAAAATGGTGGGGGCTTATTACATGGATAATGACCATTATCCGTGTAATAACCGGAACATCGTGGCGTGCATCATGTTTCGCGTCATTATGCGTCACATTGACGTATTACTCTGTGCCACTGGGTCGCCCAAGGAGGACTGCCGGTCTCACCGAAGGCGGCGCGGCTGCACCGTGTCCGTGTGATCGGTGAGATGGTGAGCCGGTTTTCGATGTTGCATGGGTTGTCTCCGCCGAAGAGATCGTCCGGACACCCGTACGGAGATCCCGTTGCAGCACAGCGTGTTTCGGAAGACCGGTTGTTGATCCCGTCCCACCCTGCCGGTGCAGTCGCGCTAGATGTGAGTTGTCACTGGCGCATGCCGTGCCTCGAGTGCGATGCCATCCGCGTACCTCGCACAGGAGCCCAGCAAACAGCCGGTCGCCAGCCGCACGCCCGTATTCCAGTCCCCTACTTCGGGATCCGACGTCGAAACCACCGACCGCTGGGCCGGCGAATCCGAAGAACTCGATCGCGGCGTCCTGCGGCACTTCGTTGAGGTAACTGTCGACAGGCGATATGCCCGGCCGTAGGCGTTGTTGACCTACTCTGGCGGACATGGCCACCCAGTCCACCATGCTCGCCCTCGGGCACCCCCGCACCGCCGTTCACGCTGCCCGAGCCAGCCACCGGCGCCACGGTCAGCCTCGACGAGCTCACGGGTCCCGCGCTCGTCGTCACCTTCATCTGTAACCACTGCCCGTACGTCCAGCACGTCGCGGCCGGGCTCGCTAGCTCTGATCGTATAGCGGTCGGACTGAGACGACACGACCGCCCAGCATGACGCCGTACCCGACCTTGGACTTCTCGCCGCGCAACGGCCGGGCGTAGGCACGGCCGGCTCGGGCGGGATCTGCGCGCGTTAAGGCGTACCATCCCGGGTGGACGCGGGTAGCCGCTGTGATGCGTTTTCGAAGGAGAGGCCCGTGCCGTACATGCATATGCTGTCGGATCCCGGCATGAATTACACACTCAACCGACCCTTGATGGACGGCACGTCGCAGGCGAGGATCTCCGAAATCGGAGCTGTCGCCCCCCAGATCACCGATTATCACAGTTGGCACGACGTCTGGCTGAAGCTGGCCAAGCGTGCCGAGACCGAAGAACGGTGGCTGGACGCCGCCTCCTACTACCACGGCGCCGAGTTCTACCTGCCCGCCGGCGACCTTCGTAACGGACTATACGACGACTTCGCGCGCACCTGGGCGCTGGGAATGAGAGATGTCAAGGACTACGAGCGCATCGAAGTCCCGTACCCGGGAGGCCACCTACCGGGGTTCCGTATTCAAGCCCAACGCGACGAACTTGGCACCTTCATCTTCCACGGCGGCTACGACTCGTTCGTGGAGGAGTTCTACGCGTTCCTGCTGCCCCTGACCGACATTGGCTTCACCGTCATCGGCTTCGACGGCCCCGGACAGGGTGGCGCCCTGCGGCAGGGAATCTATTTCGAACACGCATGGGAGAAGCCCGCGAAAGCGGTGCTCGACTATTTCCATCTGAATGAGGTCGACTGGCTCGGGGCGTCCTGCGGCGGCTACCTGTCGATACGCGCCGCGGCGTTCGAGCCGCGGATCAAGCACATCATCTCGCTTCCCACAACGTATTCCGGCCTCGATATGACGTTGAAGCAGATGACTCCGGGAAAGGCCCCAGAACTCGTATCACTGTTCAAAAGCCGCGACCGCAAGGCCACTGAGCAACTCGTCGCCGTGGAACGCAAGCCCAATTCGGTCTTCGAC
>JBKOYU010000351.1:0-3179 GCA_046725575.1 Actinomycetota bacterium
CGTCTGCGTCGAGCACACCCAACATCGGGGGCTCGTGGCATGCCATCCTCGCCACGCGGTCTGGGTGGGCAGCCGCCAACCGCAAGGCTATACACGCCCCATACGAATTGGCGACGACGTGCGCGCGACCGTCTCCCAACGCATCGATCAACGCAGCGACGTGCGCGCGACCGTCTCCCAACGCATCGATCAACGCAGCGACGTCGGCGACGTCGTCATGCACCGTTCCGGCATCAGGCGGCGCGCTGCTCTCCCCGTGGCCGCGCCGGTCATAACTGATCACACAGAAGGACTCAGCCAACGCGGGGACGACGAGCCCCCACGTCTGCCGTTCGCCCCACGAGCCGTGAATCAGAACGAGCGGCTCGCCGGCACCGGTGACGTCGTAGGTCAGGATCGTGCCGTCAACACTTTCGACTTCCATGGCGGTTCCCCCGATTGCGTGGCCATGTGTCATCAAACTACGCCGTTGACCCACCCGTTTGAGGCCAGACCGAGTGGCCACTTACTGCACGCACGGTGATATCGCGTGACATAGGTGGCCACTCGGCGGATCTACTTGTAGGTGTGCTGCGGGCCTTGGGCCTTCTTGTACAACGCCTTGAGCATCCGGTCGCGGAAATGCGCGTTGTCGATCAGCTTGATGCCCGCGTTGGCGAACTTCGGATACCCGAGCAGCTTGTGGAAGTAGCGGCCACGCCGGTACTCCCTGCCCCACGCCGCTTCCATCCGCTGCGCGTAGTTGGTGAAGTCGTCGGGCCCGCCGTTTTGCAGCGCCGCGATCGCGCACTCGCCCGCAGCCAGCCCCGACTCCAGCGCCTTCGAGATACCTGCGCCCGACGCCGGCTTGCCCGCGCCCAGCGAGTCGCCCGTGAACAGCACACCCGGCCGCCACGGCGGCCACGCGGTGAAGCCCATCGGCAGCCGCCAGGCCCGCACGCTCTTGTTCTTCTTCAGCTCTTCGATCGGCGGCAACTCCCACTCGCGCGGCAGCGTCCGCAGGAACTCGCCCAGGAACTGTGTGGCGTTGATCGACTGCCAGTTCTTGTAGCTGTTGACGTAGCCCAGGCCGATGTTGAACCGCCCGCCGCCCATCGGGAACACCCAGCCGTAGCCCGGCAGCTGGTCGCCCTGAAACTCAAGCTTCAAATAGATGTCGAGGCTGTCGGAGTCCGGGCGGTTGGCGTGCATCTCGGAGCGGATCGCGATCGCCGAGTAGCCGTTGTACTCCGAATCGAGCTTCAGCGCCCGCTTGATGGGGGAGTAGGCGCCGTCGGCCGCGATCACCGCGTCGCCGTACACCCTCTCGCCGCTCTTCAACGTCACACCCACGACGCGACCGTTCTCCATGATCGGGGCGGTCACCTCGGCCGACTGCCGCACCTCGGCGCCCGCTGACTCGGCGTGCTTGAGCAACAGTGCGTCGAGCTCGGTGCGGCTCACGGTGTGGCCGTGGTCAGGCATGCCGGGGCGCTTCGGGAACGACAGCTCCCACTGGCTCGGGCTGAACACCGTCACCCGGTTGACGCGGTGAAACTCGGCGACCTCGTTGGCTAACCCCATCTTCTGCAGATAGCTGACGGCGCGTGCGGTCAGGCCGTCGCCACACGGCTTGTCGCGAGGGAACTCGGCCTTGTCCAGGACCACAACCTTCGCGCCGGTCTGCGAGGCCTGCCACGCGGCGGCCGAACCCGAGGGCCCGCCACCCGCGATGACCAGGTCATATCGCTGCGTCATACGTCTCTCTCGTTGATGGGCTGTCGCAGGAAGTTTACCCAGCCTGACCGGTCCCACGAATTTGCCTGGCCAACGCCGAGAACACCGTGTTGCGGGGCGGTCTGAGCAGGTCAGCGGCGTCCGGGCGGTACAGTTGTCGCGTGCGACGAGGGTCCAGGTCACGTTCCAGCGAGCCGGGTGTCAAGGTCGATGCCCGCAGCGAGCGCTGGCGCGAGCATCGCAAGAAGGTGCGCTCGGAGATCGTCGACGCCGCTTTCCGAGCGATCGACCGGCTCGGACCGGATTTGAGTCTCCGCGAGATCGCCGAAGAGGCGGGCACCGCGAAGCCAAAGATTTATCGACATTTCACCGACAAGTCAGACCTATTCCAGGCGATCGGCGAGCGGCTGCGCGACATGCTGTGGGCGACGATCTTCCCGTCCATCAACCTCTCCAAGGATCCCGCCCGCGAGGTCATCCGTCGCAGCGTCGAGCAATATGTCCGGTTGGTCGATCAGCACCCGAACGTGCTGCGCTTCCTGATTCAGGGTCGCTTCGCCGAGCAGAGCGAGTCGACGATGCGCGCGCTCAACGAGGGCCGCGAGATCACGCTGGCGATGGCCGACATGTTCGATAACGAGCTGCGGGATATGGAGCTGGACGCTGCGGCGCTCGAGCTCGCCGCCTACTCCGCGTTCGGTTCCATCGCCTCGGCCACCGACTGGTGGTTGGGCACCGAGCAGGACAGCCCCCGCCGGATGCCGCCCGACGAGTTCGTCGCACACCTGACGACGATCATGGTCGGCTCCATCAACGGCACCTGTGAGCTTCTCGGCATCAAGATCGATCCGGATCTGCCGCTGCACGAGGGCGTGCAACGCCGCGAAACCGTCGCCTGACGGTAGCCGGCGATTTGAGGCGATCGCCTCATGTGATTGTCAGGTTTCACGACATAGTTGGCATCCGCCAAACCCGGTAGGCGGACGGGTTGAAGTTGAACGGCCACAGTTCGGTAGGGACGCGACACGTGCCGAGGACGAAGGCGTCGATCGGCTGCTCGTGCCCCCGCAGATTCAGCGCGCGCCGTGGCGATTTCGCCATGAGCTCATCGGCCACTCCGGATGCGACGAGCAACTCCCCACCGTCGGCGTGTTGTTGCATCCGCGCCGAGACGTTGACCGGATCACCGAGAGCAGTGAAGTCGACCACCGAGCCCCCGATATTGCCGACGTATGCGACGCCCGCATTGACGGCCACGCCCAACTCAAGCCAAGGCCCCTCGTCGCTGCCGTAACCGACCGCTTTGAGCAGTTCCATCCCCGCCAGGACCGCGTGGCGTCGGTACTGCGGACCGCTGATGCCTCGGACGAAGAAAGCCATGACCTCATCGCCAATGAGCTTGTCGATCACCGCGTCATGGCGCAGAAGGGTCTCCGTCGCGGAGATGTAGAACCGGTTGAGCA
>JBKOYU010000226.1:0-1728 GCA_046725575.1 Actinomycetota bacterium
GATGTGCACCGGCGCAGGATTGGAAATGGAGTGGTTGCGGCCACGGACCGCAGGCCTTGGCGGATCACGTGCAGGCTCGACGGGGACCGCGACGGGTCGGCCACCGAGATTCGCTGAGCGCTGGGCGACCTCCCGGCGCGAGGAGGCAATCATGTTTATTCAACTCATCCAAGGAAAGGTGCGCGACGAGGCCGGGCTGCGCAGATGCATGGATCGCTGGACGGAGGAGCTCCAGCCCGGTGCAACGGGATATCTCGGCCATACGTGCGGCATGTCCGACAACGACGTCTGGGTCTGCTTGGCGCGGTTCGAGTCGGCCGAAGCTGCGCGGCGGAACAGCGAACGCCCGGAGCAGGACCGGTGGTGGGCGGAGACCCGGCAGTGTTTCGAAGGCGACGTCACGTTCATGGATTGCCCGGATGTGACAGAGTGGCTCGGCGGCGGCTCCGACGACGCCGGCTTCGTCCAGGTGATGGAGGGCCACACCAGCGACGCGAGGCGCTTGCGGGAACTGCTGGATCAGTCCGGCCCGCGCGTCCATGAGCTGCGGCCTGAGATCGTCGGCGGGACGTTCGGCACCTACGGGGAGGACGGATACGTCGAGGCGGTGTACTTCAGCTCGGAGGCGGCGGCCCGCGAGCACGAGCACATCGAGATCCCCGACGACCTACGCTCACTCTTCGAAGAGGAGCGCCGGCTGAGTGGCGAGATTCACTACTACGACCTGCACGAGCCGATGCTGGTCTCAGCGCGGCGTTAGACCGCACCTCCCGTCGATTTGCGAGAGCCTCCGGTGACCGGAGGCTCCGCTGTTTGTGCCCAAGCCGCCGCGCGCGGTAACCCCTGGACCATCCGCAACCACCGCCCGACCTGTTCCCATCACCACCCGCCGCGAACGTCGGGCCGTAGCAGGTTTGGCGCTGACCGGTCTACTGGACCTGTCCGGTTGGCCGGTCGGGATGCGGGTCATCGTGCGCCGCGAACGGGCGTGTCATTCCTTCTGTGTAAGTCCGGGGTGGTCCATCATCGAACCGCCGTTCGGGCGGACAGAAGGAGTGATTTGTGACCAAGGCCATAACGTCGCCGGGTTGGGAGAAGTCGGCGGCTCGGCAGCTGGAGGAGATGTTCTCGGCAGAGACACTGGACTCGTTGATCAAGGACGCGGTGAAGTCGGGCACCCGATCGACGGCGCGGACGGTTTGCTCAACGAATTGACCAAGGCGATGCTCGAATGCGCTTTGCAGACCGAGATGACCCTTCATCTCGGGTATGAATCCGGTGACCCAGCCGGGCGCGGGTCGGGTAATTCCCGCAACGGCTCGACGTCGAAGACGGTCACCACGGTCAACGGCCCGGTCACGATCGATGTGCCGCGCGATCGCAACGGTTCGTTCGAACCCGCGATGGTGCCGAAGAAGACCCGCCGGCTGGGCAACATCAATTCGGTGGTGCTGTCGCTGTTTTCACGTGCGGCATGACGACCCGCGATATCGAGGCGCACCTGGCCGAGGTGTACGGGGCGACGGTGTCACGGGAATTGATCTCCAATGTCGCCGAGGTGGTGGTCGATGAGATCAAAGCCTGGCAGCGCCGCCCGCTCGATGAGGTGTATCCGATCCTCTACATCGATGGGCTGCGGCTGCGGATCCGCGACAACGGTGTGGTCGGCACCAAGGTCGCCTACCTGGCCGTCGGCGTGGATGTCGAGGGCCGCAAACACGCCCTGGG
>JBKOYU010000565.1:0-5174 GCA_046725575.1 Actinomycetota bacterium
CTGACCCGCGCCCGGCGCGCGACATCGTCGAGCGCAACCCGCCGAAAGCCGTGCCGTTCGAACTCGACGACGGCGGCGTCGAGGATGGCTTCCAGCGTGGGATCACCCCCTGACATAGCCCTTTAGGGCATAACCGTTGTAGCGCAGCCGCATTGGCAGATGATCCCACACCCAATTCACCGGACGCGAGCGCCAGAACGCTGCGAAACGTTGGTAGCGGCGCTCCCGGCGTTCGCTCCACGGCAGCCCGAGCATGTCGCGGGCACGCCGTGGCAGGCCGCCCGTCGTCAGGAACGCCGCCACCGGATTGAACACAACCGCAATGACCCGCCACAGCGCCCGCGGCACGCCCTTCGGGCACGGGAAGCCCTTGGTGACATAGCCGACGCCGTACTTGGCGGTGGGTTGCGCGACGACGATCTCATCCAGCATCCGGTCCCAATAACGCTCGAACTCGGCGTAATTCGCCGGCATCGGCCGGTCGCTGACCCCTTAGCGGCGGTACCAGGTCTTGGATTCGAGATAGATCTGTTCCTTCTCGGCTTGCGTCAGCCGCTTGACGAAGGTGTCGGCGAAGTACAGCACCTGCTCCACGAAGGTGGCGCGACCAGGAGTGCTATTTCTCGGAGCGCCGCAGCCTTGCCACCCCGAGCACGACCAGCACCCCAGCGACCGTCGCCAGAAACAACGACAGCACCAGCAGCGGCGCGCTGTAGGCCACCGACGTCGTTTGAGGTTCGCCGTCCAGCACCGGCGCCACCGCTACCGTGGAGCTGGCGGCCAACCAGCTCAGCACGCAGCCGGCCGCCGCGACCACGGCCAGCGCCAGCTCGACCCGGGCCCTCATGACGTCGGTTCCGGGGGTATGCGCTCTTCCACCAGGTGGGTCAGCGCGGCCCGCAGTTGATGGTGTTTGCGAGCCCACGCCTGGGCGGCGCGATCGTTGGTCAGCTTGAGGCCGATGCCGGTGCGGCCCCGCGGCACGCCCGTCAGTTCGCCCAACGCGCGCGCCGACTGCCACTTCGGCGCGTCGGCGCCCGTCGGTTCCGGATAGATCCACACGATGTCGTCGATGCTGAGCTTCTCGGTGCCCTGCCGCAGCTGATCCGGGGTCAGCTCGACCGACGTATGGATCCGCGCCGCCTTGACCTGAATCGCGAGGAACCCGGTCACCAGCACGAAGAAGATGCCCGGGACAAGTAATTGAATGCCGTAGCCCGCGGACACCTGAATCAGCGCCATGGCGACCGCCGACGCGGGGCCTGCCAATATCCACCACCAGCTGGCGCCTTGTTCATAGAACAGCACGTCGGGCGGTGGGCCCGTCTCGGTCACTGCGGCTCCTGGTCGGACGACGCCGCAGCCGGCCGGGTGATCAGAACGGTCCCGGCGATTAGTGGGAGCACCGCCAGCAGCGTGATGCCGTTTGCGAGGCGAAACAGCGCTGCGAGCGCGATCAACATGATGAGGGTCAGTGCGAGGGCTACCGCCGCCCGTCGAAAGCGGGTGTCGCCGCTGCGGCTACGGCCCGCCAGAAATGCCATGCCGCCACCCGCCAGTAAAAAGACGACGCCCGCTCCGCGGAAGACAGCGGGAACATTCAGAGAGGCGGCGATCAAGCCGCCGAGCATTAGCAGAAATGCTGCCGCGACCCAGCACCAGAATGCGGCGGTGACGACGCGCGGTCGCGACTGGGGGGCTGTCATGTCCCGGCCAGCCTAACGGGTCACCGGGTGAAGAAGGCGTGGGCGTCCTTGCGATGCAACAGGAACACACCGCCCACGATCAGCACCGACCCGACGATCGCGGTGACCGCATACGTGATCGCTGCCGCAGGGGGTCGGACCACCGTGAACAGGCTGGTCCCCGTGTACACCACCGACGCGATGCCGCCGCCCGTCAACAGCGTGCGCGCCCACCGGTAGCCGTGTCTCATCAGAATCAGGAACGTCACCACGACTGCCGACATCACGACCACGAACACCGCGGAGATCGCGTACACGACCATCGGCGGACGATTGGCCCCGTTCACCACGAGGTCGATGACGTAGCCGATCACCATCAGCGGCAGGGCCGCCACCCACAGCCAGAAGCCGGTGTCGACGTCCACGGGCCTGCCCGGCTCGGTCGTCGGCTGCGGTTCCGTCACGCCAGCCAGCGGCCTACGTCGGCCGCCCAGTACGTCAGCACGATGTCGGCGCCCGCGCGGCGAATGCTGGTCAATGTCTCCAGCGCGACCGTCTGCAGATCGATCCAGTCGTTGGCGGCCGCGGCACTGATCATCGCGTACTCGCCCGAGACCTGATACGCAGCGACCGGCACCGGCGAGACATCCGCGGCCGCTCGCACCACGTCGAGATAACTCATCGCCGGCTTGACCATGATGATGTCGGCGCCCTCGTCGATGTCCAGCTCGATCTCGTGCGCGGCCTCGCGGGCGTTGGCCGTGTCCTGCTGATACGTGCGCCGGTCGCCGCGCAGGCTGGATGCCACGGCCTCGCGGAACGGGCCGTAAAACCCCGACGCGAACTTGGCGGCGTAGGCCAGAATCACCGTGTCGGTGTGACCGGCGGCGTCCAGGCCGTCGCGGATCGCGGCGACCTGGCCGTCCATCATGCCGCTCGGGCCCACCACGTGGGCACCCGATTCTGCTTGCGCCACAGCCAATTCCACATAGCGGGCGTTGGTGGCGTCATTATCAACTCTGCCCGACCCGTCCAATACGCCGCAGTGACCGTGATCCGTGAACTCGTCGAGGCAGGTGTCGGCCATCAGCACGGTGTCCTCGCCGAGGTCCTTGGCCAGATCGCGCAGCGCGACGTTGAGGATGCCGTCCTCGGCAACGCCTGCCGAGCCGGTGGCGTCCTTGTCCTCATCGCGCGGTACCCCGAACATCATCAGTCCGCCGACGCCCGCGGCCACCGCGTCGGCGGCCGCTCGGCGCAGAGAATCCCGGGTGTGCTGCACGACTCCGGGCATCGAAGAGATGGACCGCGATTCCGTTATTCCGTCGGCGACGAACATCGGCAGCACCAAATGCCTTGGCTCGACCGAGGTTTCCGCGACGAGCCGGCGCAGTGCCGGCGTGGACCGGAGCCTGCGCGGACGGTGGCGTGGGAACGCCACAATTACCGCCGGCGGCTCTTCTTGCGCGGCGGCGGCAGCGCACCCTCGGCACGCAGCCGGGCGGCGTGCTCGGCCAGCGCCTCGACCAGCGGGCCCACCGCGGCGACTTCCGGCTGCACATCGACGCGCAGACCGAATTCCGCTGCCGTTTCGGCGGTTTTCGGGCCGATGCACGCGACGATCGTCCGCGCGTGCGGCTTGCCCGCGATGCCAACGAGGTTGCGCACCGTCGAGCTGGAGGTGAAGCAGACCGCGTCGAAGCCACCGGTCTTGATCATCTCGCGGGTCGACGCGGGCGGCGGCGCCGCACGCACCGTGCGATAGGCGGTGACATCCTCGATCTCCCAGCCACGTTCGCGCAGCCCCTCCGCCAGCGTCTCGGTGGCGATGTCGGCCCGTGGCAGCAGCACCCGGTTAACCGGGTCGAAAACCTCGTCGTAGGGCGGGAATTCGTCAAGCAGGCCCAGCGATGACTGCTCGCCGGACGGGACCAGCTCTGGGTTGATCCCGAACGCGCGCACCCGATCCGCGGTGGCGTGTCCGACACAGGCGATCTTCACGCCCGAGAACGCGCGGGCGTCCAGACCGAACTCGTTGAACTTCTCCCACACCGCGCGCACCGCGTTGGTGGAGGTGAACACCACCCACTGGAACCGGCCGTCGACCAGACCCTTGACCGCGCGCTCCATCTGGGCGGGGCTGCGCGGCGGCTCGACGGCGATGGTCGGCACCTCGATCGGCAATGCGCCGTGGCTGACCAGCTTTTCGCTCATCTCGCCGGCTTGGTCCTTGGTGCGCGGCACCAGCACGGTCCAGCCGTACAGGGCGCGGCTCTCCCACCAGTTCAGCTTCGCGCGGTTGGATACCGTCTTGCCGATGGTCACCACCAGCGGCCCCGCCAAAGGTCCGGCCGGCAGGCCGGAAGAATCCGCGCCTGCGAGCGTGGCCTTGTCGAGCAGGCCGGCCAGCGTGGTTTCCACCGAACGCTGTTGGCACGTCGTGCCGTTCGCGGTCACGACCGCCGGCGTGGTGTCGGCCAGCCCGAACTCGATCAGCGTGCGCGCCGCGTCAGGCAGATGAGACGCGGTGGCGTGCAGGATCAATGGGCCGGGCGCGGCGGCCAACGCCGCCCAGTCCACGTCACCGCGGACGTCGGCGACGGTGTGCGCCGAACCCAGCGGCAGCCCGGCATAGGTGGGCACTGCCGTGGTGTCGGGCAGACCCGGCACGATCTCGAAATTCAGGTGCGTCTTGGCCAGCGCATTCACCTCGGTGATCACCGCGTCCACCGACAGCGGATCGCCGGCCACCAGCCGCACCACGTCGACGCCTGTGCGCGCCTCGTGGGCCAGGGTCTTGGCGACCTCGGCCGGATCACCCAGTGCGGGCCGGACATCCGGGCCACCGGGAATCGCCGACGCCGCTTGGGCGGCGACATCGGACATTTGCGCCGCTTCCTTATTACCGTCGTCGGCCTCGGTCGCCTCGGCCGGTTCAGGTCCCGACGGCGGCGGCAGCTCGGAACCCGCAAGGGCGAGCACCGCTTCGGGCACGTCGGGATCGGTGAAGACCAGCGCGGCGTTGGCGAGCACCGTTCGCGCCCGCGTCGTCAACAGGCCGGGGTCGCCCGGCCCGGAGCCGACGAACGTGATGCGGCCGGGCTTTGTCTTACGCCCTCGCATGCTGGTGTGGCGAGTCATCTCTCTCTCCCAGCTCCTTCCAACAGATCGCGCGCGCCCAGTTCGAACAGCTCCTCGGCCACCGAGAGCCCCAGCTCTCGTGCCCGATCGGGAGTCCCGATGCCGGACGCACGGATCACGTCGGATCCGTCTAGCGTCGCCACACAGCCGCGCAGCGACAGCTCTTCGAAGACACGGCCGTCCTCATCGATGGACTCGACCACCTCGGCGATCGCCCCCACCGGTGCGGAACAACCCGCCTCCAGTTCGGCGAGCAGGACCCGTTCAGCGGTGACCGCAGCGCGTGTGTCGGCGTCATCCAACTCCGCCAGCAGCGCGACGAGCTCGGTGTCGTCCGCGCGGCACTCG
>JBKOYU010000289.1:0-2668 GCA_046725575.1 Actinomycetota bacterium
GGCGCCGCTGAAACCAGCATCACGTTGTCGTAACCGGGCAGGTCCACACCGGTGCGGGTGAACCGGTAGCGAACCTCGTGTGTGTCACCGGCGGCGCCGGTGTACCGCTTGGTCTGGTGGCCCGACGCGAGGTTGCGCCAACCGCTGGGGGCGGCGGCGAACACCGCTGCGGTACGGCGGTTCTGCGCCGCATCGGAAAGCGCGGCGGCGAGGGCCGAAAGTTCGACCGCCCGTTCGTCGGCCAGCGGTGCGGCCAACAGGCCGTGGGTATCGAAGAACGCGGTGTCGGTGGCGCCGTCGAGGAACGCCGGATGCCGCAGCACATTGACCAGCAGGTCGCGGTTGGTGCGCACACCGTGGATGCGGGTGCGGGCCAGCGCGTCGGCGAGCACTCCCGCGGCCTGACGACGCGTTAGCGCGTATGAGATGACCTTGGCGATCATCGGGTCGTAGAACACCGACACCACCGAGCCGTCGACGATGCCGGTGTCGAGGCGGACGCCGCGCACGTGAGGAGCGAATTGGGCACAGCCGGGCACCTCGAAGCGATGGACGGTGCCGGCCTGCGGCCGCCAGCCCTTGGCCGGATCCTCGGCGTACAGCCGGGCTTCGATCGAATATCCCCGCGACGGCGGGGGTTCCGGGTCGAGACGGCCGCCGTCGGCGACATGCAGCTGCAGCTCGACGAGGTCCAGCCCGGTGGTCTCCTCGGTGACCGGGTGCTCGACCTGCAGCCGGGTGTTCATTTCGAGGAAGAAGAAGTTGCCACGGTCGTCAGCCATGAACTCGACGGTGCCCGCGCCGGTGTAACTTATCGCGGTCGCCGCCACCCGAGCCGCATCGAAAAGCTTGGCGCGCATCCCTGGGGTGCGTTCGACCAACGGCGAAGGTGCCTCTTCGATGATCTTCTGGTGGCGTCGCTGGATGGAGCATTCGCGCTCCCCGACGGCCCACACCGTGCCGTGCTCGTCGGCGAGCACCTGGACCTCGACGTGGTGGCCCGTGGCCAGATAGCGCTCGCAGAACACCGTCGGATCGCCGAACGCCGACTGCGCCTCGCGGCGAGCCGCCTCGACTTGCGCAGGCAGCTTGGACAATTCGCGCACAACGCGCATGCCGCGGCCACCGCCGCCGGCCGACGCCTTGATCAGCACGGGTAACTGCTCCGCGGTAACAGTGTCAGGGTCGAGCTCGTCGAGAACGGGCACGCCCGCGGCGGCCATCATCTTCTTGGCCTCGACCTTGGAGCCCATCGCCGCGACCGCGGCCACCGGCGGCCCGATCCACGTCAGGCCCGCGTCCAGCACAGCGGCGGCGAATTCGGGGTTCTCCGAAAGGAATCCGTAGCCCGGGTGGATCGCGTCGGCCCCCGCCGCCCGGGTCGCGGCGATCAGCTGCTGCGTATCCAGGTAGCCATTACGGCCTTCGAGGCGCACTCGCGCATCGGCCTCCGCCACATGCGGGGACGCCGCGTCGGGATCGGTGTAGACGGCGACGGTGCCGATGCCCAGGCGCCTGCAGGTGCTGAACACGCGGCGGGCGATCTCACCGCGGTTGGCCACCAGGACTTTACTGATCACGAGCCGCTCACATCCGGAAGACGCCGAAGTTCGACGTCCCCTTGATCGGGCCATTGGCGATGGCGGACAAGCACATTCCCAGGATCGTGCGGGTGTCGCGCGGGTCGATCACCCCGTCGTCGTAAAGCATTCCGGACAGAACCATCGGCAACGATTCGGCCTCGATCTGTCCCTCGACCGCTGCCCGCATCGCGGCGTCGGCCTGCTCGTCGACCTGTTGGCCCCTGGCCTCGGTGGCGGCTCGGCTCACGATCGACAGCACGCCCGCCAGCTGCGCGCCACCCATCACCGCGGACTTCGCACTCGGCCAGGCGAACAGGAAGCGTGGATCGTAGGCGCGTCCACACATGCCGTAGTGGCCCGCGCCGTAGGAGGCACCGATCAGCAGCGAAAGGTGTGGCACGGTTGAATTCGAGACGGCGTTGATCATCATCGAGCCGTGCTTGATCATCCCGCCTTCCTCGTATTGCTTGCCCACCATGTAACCGGTCGTGTTGTGCAGGAACAACAGTGGTGTGTCGGAGCGGTTGGCGAGTTGGATGAACTGGGTGGCCTTCTGCGACTCCTCGCTGAACAGCACGCCGCGGTGGTTGGCCAGGATGCCGATCGGATAGCCGTACAGCGTGGCCCAGCCGGTCACCAGCGACGAGCCGTAGAGCGCCTTGAATTCGTCGAACTCCGAGCCGTCGACGATTCGGGCGATCACCTCGCGCGGGTCGAAAGGCACCCTCAAGTCGGACGGGACGATGCCGACCAGTTCTTCGGCGTCGAACAGCGGCTCGGCGACCGGTCCAGGGGTCGGCCCTTGTTTACGCCAGTTGAGCCGGGCGACGATGCGGCGGCCGATGCGGATGGCGTCGAGCTCGTCGATGGCGAAGTAGTCCGCCAAACCCGAAATACGCGCATGCATTTCGGCGCCGCCCAGCGATTCGTCGTCGGACTCTTCGCCGGTGGCCATCTTGACCAGCGGCGGACCGGCCAGGAATACCTTCGAGCGTTCCTTGATCATCACGACGTGGTCGGACATGCCGGGGATGTAGGCCCCGCCCGCGGTCGAGTTGCCGAATACCAGCGCGATGGTGGGAATG
>JBKOYU010000276.1:0-3602 GCA_046725575.1 Actinomycetota bacterium
ATCGTTCGACCTCTTCAAGCTATCCGACGAGCACAATGAGCTGCGCGCCGTGCTCCGCGACCTGTGCGAGAAGGAGATTGCCCCGTACGCCGCCGACGTTGATGAGAGCTCGCGGTTTCCCGAGGAAGCACTCAAGGTCCTGAATGACACCGGGTTCTCGGCGGTGCACGTCCCCGAGGAGTACGGCGGCCAGGGCGCCGACGCGGTAGCGGGTTGCATTGTCGTCGAGGAAGTCGCTCGGGTTTGCGCGTCCTCCTCGCTGATCCCCGGCGTCAACAAACTCGGCACGATCGGGCTGATCCTCAGTGGCTCAGACGAGTTGAAGAAGCAGGTGCTGCCGACGCTGGCATCGGGCGACGCGATGGCGTCCTACGCGCTGTCGGAACGTGAAGCCGGCAGCGATCCCGCATCGATGCGCACCCGCGCCCGTGCCGACGGCGACGACTGGGTGCTCAAGGGCTCCAAGTGCTGGATCACCAACGGCGGCAAGTCAACCTGGTACACCGTGATGGCGGTCACCGATCCGGACAACGGCGCCAACGGCATCTCGGCGTTCGTCGTCCACAAGCACGACGAGGGCTTCACGGTCGGACCCAAGGAGCGCAAGCTCGGCATCAAGGGCTCACCGACCACCGAACTGTATTTCGAGAACTGCCGCATACCCGGCGACCGCATCATCGGCGAGCCGGGCAGCGGGTTCAAGACCGCGCTGGCCAGCCTCGACCACACCCGACCGACAATCGGCGCGCAGGCCGTCGGCATCGCGCAGGGCGCCCTGGACGCGGCGATCGCATATACCAAGGAACGCAAGCAGTTTCGCAGGCCGGTGAGCGACTTCCAGGGCGTGCAGTTCATGCTCGCCGACATGGCGATGAAGGTGGAGGCTGCGCGGTTGATGGTGTACAGCGCGGCCGCCCGCGCCGAGCGTGGCGAGCCGGCGCTGAGCTTTATCTCGTCGGCCGCGAAGTGCTTTGCCTCCGACGTCGCGATGGAGGTCACCACCAACGCCGTGCAGCTGTTTGGCGGCGCCGGCTACACCGTCGACTTCCCGGTCGAACGCATGATGCGCGACGCAAAGATCACCCAGATCTACGAGGGCACCAATCAGATTCAGCGCGTCGTCATGGCGCGGGCATTGCTGGCGTGACTCCTCGGACGCGTCAACCGCGAATGCTCGTCGTGATTGGTAGCCCTTTGAGCGTCGATCGCGTCGTCGGTGGGGGGATCGGCGATAGGGTGTCATTACAGCAACGGAGGCCATGCCCCCCGGCTGAGGACAGTGACCGTCGATGGCCGACGCCGACCCGCAGGCAACCCAGCGGGATGTGCTCGCAGACATCCCCGCGGAACTGTGCATCTCTGGATTCGATGATGTCGTAGAAATCGGGCACGGCGGATTCGGGGTGGTCTATCGCTGCGTTCAGCCGTTGCTGGATCGCGAGGTCGCCATCAAGGTGCTGACCGGCGACTTGGACCCCGACAATCTCGACCGATTCCTCCGCGAGCAGCGCGCGATGGGCCGGCTATCCGGGCATCCCCACATCGTGACCATATTCCAGGTCGGCACCACAGCCCGGGGCCGGCCGTACATCGTGATGCCCTGCCACGACAAGGGCTCGCTGGAAGCGCTGATCCGCCGGCACGGTCCGATGGATTGGTGTGAGACCCTGCGCATCGGGGTGAAGCTGGCGGGTGCGCTCGAAGCCGCCCATCGCGCGGGCATACTGCATCGTGACGTGAAGCCGGGCAACGTCCTGCTGACCGATTACGGCGAACCGCAGTTGACCGACTTCGGTATCGCCAGGATCGCCGGGGGTTTCCAGACGGGGACCGGAGTAATCATCGGTTCACCGGCGTTCACCGCGCCCGAAGTGCTCGCGGGTGCAACCCCGACGCCCGCATCAGACGTGTACTCACTTGGCGCGACGCTGTTCTGCATGCTGACCGGTCACGCAGCGTTTGAGCGTCGCAGCGGCGAGCAGGTGGTCGCTCAGTTCCTCAGGGTCACGTCACAACCGATACCGGATCTGCGCGAGCAGGGACTGCCGGCCGACGTGGCCGCGGTGATCGAACGGGCGATGGCGCGGGATCCCTCGGCTCGTCCGGCCAGCGCGGCGGCGTTCGGCGACGAGGTCCGCGAGATTCAGCGCACCAACGGTGTGGCCGTCGACGAGATGGCGCGTCCAGTCGACTTGAGCGTGGAGCGCCAGACGTCTTCTGTAATGCCGTCAACGGTTCGTCGGGATATGGTCGCCACGCCGACGCCCCCGACGCCGGCCACCAAGTACCGGCCTCCGGTTCCGCCCAGATCACTGGTTACCCGTAACCGGCTCATCGATCTATTTCGTGCGGGCGGTCGCCGGCGAGTCGTCCTCATTCACGCGCCGTCGGGCTTCGGCAAGAGCACGCTGGCGGCTCAGTGGCGAGAAGAGCTCGTGCGCGATGGCGTCGCGGTTGCCTGGCTGACGATCGATGACGACGACAACAACGTTGTGTGGTTCCTGGCGCACCTGTTGGAATCGCTCCGCCGGGTCCGTCCAGCTCTGGCCGCGTCGTTGGGGCAGGTGCTCGACGAGCACGGCGAGAACGCCGGCCGCTACGTCTTGACCACGCTCATCGACGAGATTCACGAGAAGGACGATCGGATCGCGCTGATAATAGACGATTGGCACCGCGTGTCCGACCCTGCGACCACCGCCGCTCTCGGGTTCCTGCTCGAGCACGGATGCCACCACATGCAAATCATCGTGACCAGCTGGTCGCGCGCCGGACTGCCGGTGAGCCGATTGCGAATCCAAGACGAATTGGTCGAAATAGGCGGCGATTCAATGCGTTTCAATGGCAGCGAGGCGCGGTCATTTCTGAACGACGTTGGTGGATTGCAGCTGTCAGGCAGCGACGTGGACGCATTGACCGCATCGACGGACGGGTGGGCCGCCGCCCTGCAGCTGGCGACACTTTCACTGCGTAGCGGCGGCGACCCTAACAGCTTGATCGGCCGGCTATCCGGTGCCAGCGATGTGGTCGGCGAGTTCCTAGCGGAGAACGTCGTCGACACTCTGGAACCCCAGCTACGCGAGTTCCTGCTGGCGACGTCCATCACCGAGCGGACCTGCGGTGGGCTGGCGTCGTCGCTGGCTGGGGTGACGCGCGGGCAGGCGATGCTCGAAGACGTCGAGCGACGCGGTCTGTTCCTTCAGCGCATGGATGATGACCCGGGCTGGTATCGGTACCACCAAATGTTCGCCGAGTTCCTGCGCGGTCGACTGAAGCATGACCAGCCCGACCACCTCGAACAACTCCACCGCATCGCGTCGGCATGGTTCGCCGATCACGGCTACCTCAATGAGGCCGTCGACCATGCTCTGGCCTACGACCCGATCCGCGCGGTTGACCTTGTCGAGCAGGACGAGACAAACCTGCTCGAGCAGTCGGCGATGACGACCCTGCTCGGGATCGTCAAGAAGTTGCCGCCGCCGATAATGGCTTCGCGGGCACGGCTACAACTGACCATCGCGTGGGCGAACCTCCTGCTGCAACGACAGGGCCCGATGCAAGCTGCGGTGAAAAGGTTTCAAACCAGCATGACTAATACAGACCTC
>JBKOYU010000757.1:0-4620 GCA_046725575.1 Actinomycetota bacterium
TTCGGTTCGGACCCGAACTACTCGACTACGCAGTTGATAACGCCGGTGCACCCAGCGCGCTGGATTCTGCGGGTGCGATGCCGCGCAGCCTGGTGACGGCCGCCGCCTCCACACCGCTACCGCCCGGGCCGGGACACGCCCTGGCCGACACGATCCTGTACGAGGTGCACGTCCGGGGGTTCACCGCGACGCATCCGGAGGTGCCGCCGGAATTGCGCGGCACCTACGCGGGCTTGGCGCACCAGGCGGCGGTGCAACACCTCGTCGACCTCGGCGTCACCACGGTCGAGCTGCTGCCGATCCACCACAACGTGCCCGAGTCCTTCCTCGTCGAGCGGGGACTGACCAACTACTGGGGCTACAACACGACCGGCTTTTTCGCACCGCACGCGGCGTACTCCGCGGCCGTTCGGGCCGGCCGTCGCGGAGGACAGGTCGAGGAGTTCCGCACGATGGTGGCCGCGTTGCACACCGCCGGTTTGGAAGTGGTGCTCGACGTTGTCTTCAACCACACCGCCGAGGGCGGCGCGGGTGGCCCCACACTGTGTCACCGCGGATTGGACAACGCGGCCTACTACCGCCTGGATCCGACCGATCCGAGCACATACGTCGACACCACCGGGTGCGGCAACTCGCTGAACACCGCCGATGCGACGACGCTGCGGATGATCATGGACTCACTGCGCTATTGGGTGACCGAGATGGGCGTCGACGGCTTCCGGTTCGATCTGGCGCCCACCCTCGGCCGGGAAGACGGTGACTTCGACCCGTTCTCGGCCTTCTTCGATGTCGTGGGCCAGGATCCCGTGGTGTCGCAGGTCAAGCTCATTGCCGAGCCGTGGGATGTCGGGCGCATGGACAGCTACGACATCGGCCGGTTCCCACCGTTGTGGAGTGAGTGGAACGGGCGCTTCCGCGACACGGTGCGCGATTGGTGGCGCAGCCACGACGGGCTGCTACCCGACTTTGCGACCCGGGTGTGCGGATCCGCCGACATCTACGACCGGCCCGACGAAGGCCGCCGGCCGAGCGCGTCGGTCAACTTCGTCACGGTGCACGACGGATTCACCCTGACCGATCTCGTCTCCTACAACGGCAAGCACAACGAGGCCAACTCGGAAAACAATCGCGACGGAACCGACGACAACCGCTCCTGGAACTGCGGGGCCGAGGGGCCGACCGGCGACGCCGGCGTGAATACCCTGCGGGCGCGCCAAAAGCGGGCCTTCCTTGCGACGCTGCTCCTTTCGGCAGGAGTTCCATTACTGCTGGGCGGCGACGAGTTTGGCCGCACCCAGCGCGGCAACAACAACGCCTACTGCCAGGACAACGAGATCACATGGTTCGACTGGTCGGCGGTCGACCAGGAGTTGCTGCAGTTCACCCAGGATCTCATCGAGCTGCGCCGTGCCCACCGGGTATTCCGCAGGCGCCGCTACCTCACCGGCAAGGACGCGGCGGATCTGCGTTGGTTCACGCCCTCGGGAACGCCGATGACCGCCGAAAACTGGGCTGACCCATCGGCCCGCAGTGTCGCGTTATTCATCGATGGTTCAACGGATCCCGACCTCCATTCAGGCGGCACGCCACTAGTCGACGACGACTTCCTCATCCTCGTCAACGCCTGGTGGGAGCCTCTGAAGTTCCAAATACCGGTTGACGTCTCGGCTCGTCGCTGGGGATTGGAGTGCGACACCTTCGACCCCGCACGGAGCGGTGCCGCTAACGGAGCCGTCGACGTCGGGCCGCGGTCGTTGGTCGTCTTGCGGTCGCAGACCTGACACCCGAGCGATGTTGGTCGCCACTGCGTCGAGGCAGTGATGTTGTGGCACAACACATCGCAATTGTTTAGGACCGAGAGCACCCTTGGCATACCGTCACCAATCCAGGGAGTGCCAATGAGCGAGATCCTCGATGATGCAGTCTCCACGACGCGATTCTGGTGGCTGCTGATCATCACCGGCATCGCCTGGATTGCGCTGTCCATCGTGATTCTTCGCTTCGACTACACCACGGTCGCAGCGGTGGCCGTGCTGTTCGGGGTGTATTGCCTGGTCGCCGCCGCGACTCAGACCATGATCGCAGCGGTGTCGTCGTCCACCGGCTGGCGCATTGCGCACGGCCTGCTGGCGGCGCTACTGGTCATGGCCGGAGTGGTGTCCTTCGCGAACTTCGGCGCTACCTTCGACACGCTGACCGCCATCATCAGCTTCTACTTCATCGTCCGCGGCTGCTTCGACCTCGTCACCGCCTTCGCCGCTAACGTCATGACCGGCTGGTGGGTGCTGTTGATTTGCGGATTCCTAGAGCTGGGATTGGGTTTTTGGGCCGCGGGGTCGTGGAACGCCTCCGTCGTGGTCTTGGTGGCATGGGTGGCCGCCGCGGCGATGGTGCGCGGCATCAGCGACATTGCCCTGGGCTTCCAGATCCACACCAAGAGCCGCGTCGTCACCCGCATCAAGGGGCTGACCGACCACGTCGGCGTCACCAATAACGACGCCGCAGCCAGCTCAGCGGTCCCGAGCCGGTGACGAGTAGGTGAATGGTCATGCGAGGCGTCGACTCCTTCCACGTGTGGTGGCTTCTGCGTGCGTGCGGCCGCCGCAATAAACTGGTGCGCACGAGCGACGGCATCGAACTATTGATAATCGCGCTCGGAGTCCTGATCGCTCTGGCCGCCACCGCATGTGCCGGGGCACTGGGCACGGCCGTGCATGATGCTCGCAGCCAGGCGTACGTCGCGGAAACACAGACACGGCACACCGTGATCGCGACGGCCCATCGCGGACAGCACAACCGCTTTGGGTGTCCGCGACAACGCGGTGACACGCGTAGACGCCCGTTGGCAAGTCGACGGCGCCGAACATACTGACAGTTTCACTATTGATGGTTTAGTGAAAACCGGTGATCCGCTGACGATTTGGGTGGACCGTGATGGCAACCGCGTCGATGCACCCACGCCGTCGTGCCAGGCCGGCGTGGACGCGGTCGCTGCAGCCTACGCAGCCTGGTTAGCGGTGTTATTCACTGTAATTGGATTGGTCTGGTGGACACGCTCGGTTCTCAACCGAAGACGCATGTCGGGTTGGGAACGCGATCTGCGAAGCCTCGTCTACGGCGGCGGCAGCGGAAACCGCAAAGTTTGATAGCTCTGCTCCAGTAATGTTCAAAATCGAATCCGGATAAGGCAGCAAATGATGGCAGCTCCACAAACGAGGATGTCCCAAGTTCCGTGGAACTTCGGTGGCGATCCGGTGAGCATCAGGCTGCGCTCACCTGATCATCATGCCCGATGGTGCCGACAGATTCGGCGGACTCGACAGCGAGAACAGCGCGCGCGATCCTGTCCGCATCGGCCAGTGTCACTGAGTTGACACCCGGCCGCGGCCCCGCCGCAGTCACCCAGCGCACTGATTCGGTGGGGACACCGAGCGCGAAGCGCCTCGGATGTGGTTCGCCACGTCGGTCGATCAATGCGTGCGTGGACTCCGCGACTTCGAGGCCACCCGTTTCGTAGTACGTTCCGTCCGGATCGGGTAGCGCGAACGGCCGGACTTCCCCGCGCGCCAGGAGATTCCGCAGCAGATTATCTCCGGTACGGCGGATGTCCGGTTTGGGCAGGCGAGCATCGATGAAGCTTCGGCTTTGAATCTGGGCGCCTGCGACCGCTGGCGACCGGGCAACGAAATTATCGCCATCGGTGTTCACTGCCACGCTCATCTGTGGCCCGATGATGTGTAAGATTCCGGCCCTGATCAGAGCTACCATTTCCTCGACGCGATGTGCCGGAGGGCCGATGGACAAGAACGCATTCATGGGCGTGTACCAGCGATCGAGGTCGTCGCGGTAGGAGCTGCCGGTGATACCGGCGTGATCGACGACGAGCCGTACCTCGTTGCGAAGGTCGCGGAGAACATCGAGCGCCGCTTTGACCGCGCCACGCACGTTTCCGAGGCGGGCGAGTCGGACATCCTCGTCGAGATAGTCGATCAGCCAGGCATGAAAAGCACCCGGATCGGCGAATCGACGATTGCGTACTGGGTCGAGAACGTGCGTCCAGTCCCACCGCTGATCGCTGTCGACGCCGAACTTGTCCAGGATCTCTGTCTCGACGAGACTTCCGGAAGGCGCCGCGACGAAGAGTGCCTGAAATCGCCATAGCTCACGCGGGCTGGTGCTGTCGGCGAGTAGCTGCGTGTAATAGGCGGTTTCGACTTCCTTCGCCACTAGGGGCCACACGTCGCGGCGAAATCTGACGTCGCCGACCTGTTTCGCGCGAACGTGCAACAGGTCGATACGGTCTTGCGTGAGGACCAGCGGTGTGTGGCGTCCTGCAACACCTTTCTGGTTCTCTCCACGCGCGTGATGGGGCACGCCCCGCCGCGATCCGGCATAGATGATCGGTTCTCGCCCAGAGCAAAGATATTCAATCGTGCCGTTTTTTTCCACGAACGCGCCACCTCGCCCACTGGTCAGCAACGTCACATAGTCGAAGAACGTCAGACCCAATCCCTGCATGATGACCGGTTCCCGCTCAGGAATTACGGAGAGGTCTGCATCGGCAGCGTTGCCAGGAGGGACGTAGTACAGCGCGGGGTTCTTGGAGAAGGTGGTCAGTGC
>JBKOYU010000248.1:0-11818 GCA_046725575.1 Actinomycetota bacterium
CCGGTCGATGAACTGCGCCTGGCCGCCCTCCCGCCACGGCGGCACCACGCAGTACCTGGCGACCGCGTTGGCCACCTGTGCGCCGTGATCGGAGCGAATGATGTGCAGGCACAAGTCGATTCCGGCGGCAAGGCCCGCCGACGTGAGCACGTCGCCGTCGTCGACGAACAACACGTTCTCGTCGATCAACACCTGTGGATGCAGCCTGCGCAGTGAATCGGCGAACTTCCAATGCGTGGTCGCCCGGCGCCCGTCGAGCAGGCCGGCCGCGGCGAGAATGAACGCGCCGGTGCAGATCGACACCAGCCGGGTGCCGGGTCGGATGAGCGCCAGGGCAGCCGACGTTTCCGGCGTCAATACGCCGTCGACGCGCGCCGACGGATAGCGCGTCCCCGGGATCACCACGGTGTCGGCGGTCGCCAGCACCTCCGGTCCGGCACCGGGCAGAAGGTCGAATCCGGTCGTCGCCGCGACCGGTCCCGGCTCCAGGCCGCACGTCACCACGTCGTAGAGGGCGTTGCCGTCGGCATCGGTCGCATTGGAGAACAGCAAGGGCGCGATCGCGGCGTCGAAACCCACCACGGGCGGCAACAGCAGGACGGCGACGCGATGCATGCCGCCATTTTGGCATGTTTTTGACGACTGGTGTCATTCATGCCACTAGTCGGGGCGCTGCGGATCCGCGACAGTGATTCGGTGACGCTCACCGCCGCACAGAAAAGCACGCCCCTTGGCCGCATTCACTGGGCCTGGGTGGTGGCCGCCGCCAGCTTCATCGCGATCCTCGGCGCGGCGGGTTTCCGCTCGGTGCCCGGCGTCATGATGAACCCGCTGCACCACGAGTTCGGCTGGTCACACGGGGTGGTCGGGCTGGCGATGTCGGTCAACATGACGTTGTTCGGGCTGACCGCGCCGTTCGCCGCGGCCTTGATGGACCGGTTCGGCGTGCGCCCGGTGCTGTCGGCGGCCCTGCTGCTTATCGCGACGGGGTCGGCGCTGAGCGTGACGATGACCGCGAGCTGGCAGCTGGTTCTGCTGTGGGGCGTGCTGGTCGGTGTGGGCACCGGCTCGATTTCGATGGGCTTCGTCGCGACCATCGCGACGCGCTGGTTCGAGGCGCGGCGCGGCCTCGTCACCGGCGTGCTCACCGCGGCGAGTGCGACCGGACAACTGATCTTCCTACCCATCGTCGCCGAGGTGACCACCCGGCACGGCTGGCGTTGGGCGTCGTTGATCGTCGCCGCTGCGGCCGTCAGTGTGGTGCCACTGGTGGTGGCGTTCATGCGAAACTACCCGCAGGACAAGGGTTTAACGCCATACGGTGCTTCCAGAGCTGAGGCCGTCGAGCCCGCTGTCGTGCCCGCATCCAGTTTTGCCATCGCCTTCGACGGGTTGCGGATCGGTGCACGGGTGCCGGCCTTCTGGCTGCTGGCGGGGAGCTTCGCGATCTGCGGAATGACGACGAACGGGTTGATCGGCACGCACTTCATCCCGGCCGCCAACGACCACGGCATGCCCACCACGGTGGCGGCGGGCCTGCTCGCGACCATCGGCATCCTCGATGTCGCGGGCACGGTGTTCTCCGGGTGGCTGACCGACCGCGTCGATCCAAGGTTGCTGCTGGTCGTCTACTACGCCGGCCGTGGAATATCGCTGCTGCTGCTCCCCGCGCTGCTGTCCCCGCAGGCCGAGCCGAGCACGTGGGTGTTCGTCATCTTCTACGGCCTGGACTGGGTGGCCACCGTGCCGCCGACGATCGTGTTGTGCCGCAACTACTTCGGCGCACGCTCCCCCGTCGTGTTCGGCTGGGTGTTCGCGTCCCACCAGCTGGGCGCGGCGATCGCCGCGGCAGGTGCGGGCCGGCTGCGAGATCTGCAGGGCAACTACGACATGGCGTTCTACCTGGCCGCCGGGCTGTGTTTCGTCGCCGTGGTTCTCTGCGCGAACGTGCGGAAAGTGCAGGTCAGCGCCCCTGCAGCGTGAGTCTGGCTGGCAGTCACTTTGCCGTTCACTGATCGCTGCCCTTAACATGCCATGCGGGTTGAGGGACCTGACGAGCCGAGGAGCCGGAGTTGAAGACTCGCACCAGCAAGACTTTGGGCGCTGCCGCGGGCATCGCCGCGATCGTGGCATCGCTGCCGCTCGCCATCAACGCCTATGCCGACCCGGAGCCGGCGCCGGCGCCCGTGACCCCAGTCCCGGATCCTCAGGGGCCGGGTTGTGACGCGTTCAAGACGGCGTTGCCCAACTGGAAGGGCTTCAACACCCAGCCGGTCGGCACCGTGCTCGCGAGCATCCCCGACATCTCCACGTTCAACTCGTTGGTCTCCGGGCAGGCCAATCCCGCGGCCGACATCGTGCCCGTGCTCAACAACGGCCCATACGTGGTGTTCGCGCCTTCGAACGACGCGTTCGCCGCAATGGAGCCCGGCCAGCTCGACGCCATCAAGGCCGATCCGGCGGCGCTGACCAAGCTCGACTACTACCACGTGTTCCTCGGCCTGCTCGGCCCTGACGATGTGAAGGGCCAGCGGCCCACGCAGGAGGGCACGGAGATCAAGGTGACCGGCAAGGGCGGCGACATCAAGGTCAACGACACTGCCAAGCTCGTCTGCGGGGGCATCCAGGCCAGCAATGCGCGGATCTACATCATCGACACCGTGCTGGATCCGGCGCAGGGGCCAGAGCCGATCACGCCGACGAGTTCTAGCTCCACGACCACGACGACCACAACAACGACGACGACCACCGAGGCGCCGCCGCCACCGCCTCCGGCGGGCTAAAGCCCACGCCAGCTGAGCCGGTCTAAAGCCCTCGAAACGCCGAAACGTACGTTTGGCAGGAAAAGTTCGAGTAGACGCCTACAAAACGTACGTTTCGACGCCGGCTGAGCCGGCTAAAGCCCGAGATCGCGGCCGATGATCTCCTTCATGATCTCGGTCGTGCCGCCGAAGATCGTCTGGATCCGCACGTCGACGTAGTCACGGGCGACCTTGTACTCGTTCATGTAGCCATAGCCGCCGTGCAGCTGCACGCAGTTGTCGACGACGCGCTTGCCGAGTTCGGTGCACCACCACTTGGCCTTGGACGCCTGCACCGCGGTCAGCTCCTTGTCGACAGCGGCGCGCAGGCAGCGGTCGATGTACTGCTCGGCGATCTCGAGCTCGGTGTCCATCTCGGCCATCAGGAACCGGTTGTGCTGGAAGCTGCCGATCGGTTGGCCGAACGCCTTGCGGTCCTTGACGTATTGCAATGTCTCGCGCCAGGTTTCGCGTGCACCGGCGATCGCGGCAATCGCGATGGACAACCGCTCGGACGGCAGGTTGTGCATCAGGTGATAGAAGCCTCGCCCCTCCTGACCGAGCAGGTTGTTAGCGGGCACGCGGACATTCTCGAAATGCAGCTCGGCGGTGTCGGCGGCGTGCAGGCCCATCTTGTCGAGCTTGCGTCCGCGCTCGAAGCCCTCCATGCCACGCTCGACGACCAGTAGCGAGAAGCCCTTATGGCCCGCGTCGGGGTCGGTGCGGGCGACGACGATCACCAGATCACTGTTGATGCCCGCAGAGATAAACGTCTTGGAACCGTTGAGGATCCAGTCGTCGCCGTCGCGCACCGCGGTCGTCTTGATGCCAGCCAGGTCACTGCCCGCGCCGGGCTCGGTCATCGCGATCGCGCCGATGAGTTCACCGGTGATGTAGCCCGGCAGCCACCGCGCCTTCTGCTCTTCGGTAGCCAGCGATGCGAAGTACGGGCCGACGATGTCGTTCTGCAGGCTCACGCCGGGCGTCGCGGGGCCGAACTTCGAGAACTCCTCGACGATCACGGCGTTGAACCGGAAATCGTCGACGCCTCCGCCGCCGTACTCCTCGGGCATGTTGAAGCCGATGAGCCCGTATTTGCCTGCGGCCACATACGATTCGCGGTCGACGAGGCGCTCGCTCTCCCACTTCTCCGCGTACGGCGCGCACTCCTTTTCGAGGAACTGGCGCGCCGTCTCGCGCAGCTGCTCGTGCTCGGGTTCGAATACCAGTCGTTTCATCACTTTGCTTTCCAAACGGGCTGACGCTTCTCCGCAAAGGCCAGCGGTCCTTCCTTGGCGTCCTCGGAACGAATCAGTGTGCCGATTTCGCGCATGGTTCTCGTCCAGCCGTGCTCGTCACCGACGATCACGCCGTCGTCGACCCCGTTGGCCACGCGCTTGCTCGCCCACACCGCCAGTGGCGCATTCGCGGTGATCCGCTCGGCGAGCGCGAGCGCTGCGTCGACCGCGGTGCCGTCGGGGACCACCTGGTTGACCAGGCCCCACTTCAGCGCGTCGGCAGAGCTCATCGGCTCACCAGTGAACAGCAGCTCCATCGCGACCTTGCGCGGCAGGTGGTCGACGATGCGGAACACGCCACCAGCGGCGGCGATGAGCCCGCGCTTGACCTCGGGCAGCCCGAATTGCGCGCGCTCCTCGGCCACCACCAGGTCACTCGCGAGCGCCAGCTCGGTACCGCCGCCAAGCGCGGTGCCGTTGACGGCGGCGATGGTCGGCTTGTCGATGTAGTGGTGCACGTAGCCTGCGAAGCCCCATTCGCCGTGATCGGGATGGAACAGATTCTCCCGCCGCGAGATGGCCTTGAGATCGGCGCCGGCGCAGAAGGATTCACCGGCACCGGTGATCACGACCGCGCGCACCTCGGCGTCGTCCTGGGCCTCCTGCAGCGCATCGCCGACCGCGGTGCTCACCGCGCTGTTGACCGCGTTGCGTGCCTCGGGCCGGTTGAGCGTGATGATCAGGACGTTGCCCCGCCGCTCGGTGACAGCGGCGGGGGCTGTCGTTGCCTCGGTCACAGCAGTTCGAGGATGGTGGCGTTGGCCTGGCCACCGCCCTCGCACATTGTCTGCAGGCCGTAGCGAATTCCCTTGTCCCGCATGTGGTACAGCATCGTGGTCATGATGCGGGCGCCGGAGCCGCCGAGCGGATGGCCGAGCGCGATCGCACCACCGTTGGGGTTGAGCTTCTTCTCGTCGGCACCGATGTCCTTCAGCCACGCCAGCGGCACGGGTGCGAACGCCTCGTTGACCTCGAACACGCCGATGTCCTCGACCTTGAGGCCGGACTTCTTCAGCGCCTTCTGGGTGGCCGGAATCGGCGCAGTCAGCATGATCACCGGATCGGCACCGGCAAGCGTCGCGGTGTGCACCCTGGCAATCGGCTTGAGGCCCAACGACTTCGCCTTCTCGGCCGACATGAACAGCAGCGCGGCCGAGCCGTCGGAGATCTGCGACGAGTTGCCTGCGTGAATAACGCCGTCCTCCTTGAACGCGGGCTTCAACTCGCCCATCTTCTCGATGGTGGTGCCGCGGCGGATGCCCTCGTCCTTGAGCACCGGGTTGCCGTCCTGGTCCTTGATCGCCACGATCTGGTCATCGAACGCGCCGGAATCCTGTGCGGCTGCGGCCTTCTCGTGCGACGCCAGCGAAAATTCGTCGACCGCGGTGCGGTCGAAGCCCCACTGCTCGGCGATCATTTCGGCGCCGATGCCCTGGTTCGGGGTCTGGCTGTAGCGGTTGCGGAAGGCCTCCGGGTACGGGTGGCCACCGTTGGCCAGCGAGGCGCCCATCGGCGTGCGCGACATCACCTCGACGCCGCCGGCAACGACGACGTCGTAGTGGCCCGCCACCACGCCGGCTGCGGCGAAGTGCACCGACTGCTGACTGGATCCGCACTGCCGATCGACGGTCACGCCGGGCACGGTCTCGGGCCACCCCGCCGCGAGCACCGCGGTGCGGGCGATGTCGAGCGCTTGCTCGCCAGCCTGAATCACGCATCCCCAGATGACGTCGTCGACGATCCCCGGATCGATGCCTGCGCGCTCGGCCAGGCCGTTGAGCACCTGTGCGGACAGCTCTCCGGGATGCACACCCGACAGCCCGCCGTTGCGCTTGCCGACCGGCGACCGCACGGCCTCGACGATGACGGCTTCAGCCATGACAATTCTCCTTTTGAATGTGGTTTTCCCCCGAAGGTAGAGGAACAAAGTTTACTAGGTCAACCTACTGGTTGGTAGGCTGACGCCGGACGTTCGTGCCGGTCTGGGGCGTTCCGACATGGTTTACTGAGTTGCATAGCTCGAGAAACCACTGTTTGGGAGATGTTGTGACGCGAAGCACACCGCTTGCGCCGATGATCGGCCCTGGCGCCGTCGGCGCGACCGCGGCGGTCCGGTCACCGAAGACGGCCGAGCTCGTCGCGGGCACGCTGCGCCGCATGGTCGTCGACGGGCAGCTCAAGGACGGCGACTTCCTGCCCAACGAGGCCGAGCTGATGGCCCACTTCGGCGTCAGTCGTCCGACCCTGCGCGAGGCGGTGCGGGTGCTGGAGTCCGAACGGCTCGTCGAGGTGCGACGCGGGTCGCGCACCGGCGCCCGCGTCCGGGTGCCCGGGCCAGAGATCGTGGCACGTCCCGCCGGTCTGCTGCTGGAGTTGTCGGGCGCCACGATCGCCGATGTCATGGTCGCGCGCGCAGGAATCGAACCGATGGCCGCGCGGCTGCTGGCCGAATCCGGCACGGCGGACGCGTTCGACGAGTTGGACAAGATGCTGGCCGACCACATCCCCAATGGGTGGCAGACGGATCGGCTCGCCGAAACGACGGGTGACTTCCACCGCCGGATGGTGGAGCTGTCGGGCAACGCGACGCTGGCCATGATGGCCGGCATGCTGCACGAGATCACCGTGCGGCACACCGCGTTCGTGTTCAAGGAACGCCGCCCGGTGTCGAAGGCCGACTACGACAAGCTGATGCGGTCCTATGCGCGGCTGATGAAGTTGTTGCGCTCGGGCGACGGCGCGGCCGCGGAGGCGCACTGGCGCAAGCACCTCGACGTCGCGCGCGGCCTGATGTTGGAGGGCCTGGAGACCGTCAAGGTCCGCGACGTGATGGGCTGATCTCTTGTGCGCCGACGCTTGTCGTTGCGACCGACGGGCTCGCGGTGATCGGTCCGTATTCGACAGCTCATGGCCGGGGCCCGCTGGATGGTTCGGCTTGCCCGCGTCTGAGCGACAACAGCGTTTACCCAGGTCACGACCATGACTAGAGTAGGTCCATCAGCGACAACAGAGGGCTTGCACCGCAGGTCCAAGAGTTGTCGCTCAAAGCGTTCAGGCGGCTGCCCCCCGGTGTGGGGACATGAAAATGAGGCCGAATGCACCCGTTGCCGAACACCCGCGACCTGGGCATTCGGCCTATTTCCGAGTGAGGCGGGCACAAAGGTGTCGCCAGGACGAGCTCGGCGCCGCCGTAATTCAGCCGCTTCCTAATCCGGCCAAACCGCCAGGCGCGTGGCGGTGTCCGCCAGTCCGTGCTCGGTCTTCCATCGCATCGGCAACAGCCGGTAGCGCCAGCCGCCCGCATGCCCGTCGGCGCCGACATGATCGACGGTTATCGAAATGAGGTCCTCTGCAAGCTGTTTGGCATGAGTCTCCAGATAGATCCCCCTTTCGTCGTCACGTTCTGACATCAGCTCGCTGCCATACAGCATCCGCGGTCCCGGCGCCCGGTACAGCAGCACGCACTGATGTCGGTCGGGGCAGTGCCCGCTGATGACCCGCACGACGCAGTTGCTGTCGACGGCCCCGAGGTCGCTCATCAACTGTCCGGTCTCGTCGAACCAGACAGACACCGGATCAGGTGGCGTCGGCGCGGTCACGTCCGTACACGTGCACTGGCACATCGTCGTCCCACGGCTGTCGCGTCACCATGTCGGCGACTTTGACGTAGCCGCTTTCGAATTCACCCGTGGCGGCGTCGACCAACCGGTACTGCTGGGTCTGCCGATGGATCGGTTGCGCGTCGATCAACACAACACGGACCTCGCCCGGCTCGAAGTGGCACCGCTCTTGCAGGGCCTCGATCAGCTGCTCGTTGTGCATGTGGCCGTCGCCGAAGTTCCAGCCGATGGCCGTCGAACAGATCCGCTCACCGTCGGTGAGCACGTAGTCGTCCTCGTTGTGTCCGGCCATCGCGCGGTGCGCGAGCGTGAACATTGCGCGGCCGTGAGTGTTGAAGGCCCGGAACGCATATCCCATGTAGAGGTACATCTGCGCGGTCTCCGGGCTGCCGTAGTACCGCTCCATCTGCGCCTGTGGCATGCTCGCGATCGACACGATGCCCGTCTCGATCTTCTCGGCGGCAGACGGCTTGACGCACCACAACCCGGTGTCCCAGTTGCCGGCGTAGTAGCGCATCCCCGGCAGGAACGACACCTTGCGCGGGAACAGGTTTCCGATCACCACGGTGCCCGCGACGACGACGAACAAAAGGATCGGCAGCGGCGTCGTCATGTCGGTGAGCCCCAGATCGGCGTGCCCGACAAACAGCGCCAGCACGCTGAACATCATGAACACGTTCCACTCCAGCGGCACCCCCATCGGTATCGACGACAGGATGCCGAAGTGGAAGCACAGCATGACGAACGCGGCGATCGCCGTCGGCCAGCCGCCATGCGAGAAGAACAACACCATCGGGACGAGTCCCTCGACCGCGGTGCCGAAGTGCGCAAGCCACCGCGACACCCGGCCGGGCCGCAAGTCATCGGGGAAGTGCTCGAAGAACTTCCGCTTGATGAACCGCGGCCCGAACACCGGGTTGTTGCTCATCATCGTCGAGATCACGAACGGAAAGTGCTTGTTGAGCTTGGAGGTCGCCGCGCCGAGCCAGATGACCAGGCAGACCAGCTTGGCGGCGATGATCATGTCCACCCCGGCGAACAGGAACGCCACCGTGAACGACGCGTACACCTCGCCGCGGGCGGCCAGGAAGATCACCTTGTCGCGGAGGCTAAGTACCGCCAGCAGACCGACGACCATCCCGATCTGCCACGTCGGCAGCACGCCAACGGTCGTGCCCAGCGCCGGGATCGGCCCGGTGCCGTCGGAGAACAGCGCGACGAGAAGCATCACGAGCAGCGCCCCGTACAGCGCCGCGTCCATAGGCGTGCGGGTGCTGCCCTTCGTCAACGGCACGCGGCTGGGCCACGGCGGCAAGCGAATGGTGTTGGGCCGCAACCAGTACAGAATCGAGCCCATCGGCGGGAAGAACCGGTTGTTCAGCGGTCCGAAGCCGCAGCCCAGCCCGACGACCTCGAACAGCATCGTGTAGAGCACGACCTTTTCGAAGACGATTGGTTCGGCATACCACAATGCGACGTTGGTGAACCCGTCGATGCCCTTGGTGGCCAGCGCGAACAGCCACCCGCCGAGGATGTAGAGCAGGATCTTGACGACGTAGAACAGGTGGAGCACGACCGGGGTGCCGAAGCCCACCTCAGCCCAGTGTCTGGCCATCGGAACGATCTTCTCGGCCCGGGTGCCCTTACTCCACTCCGCGTAGTCGACGACGGGCGCGTCCTGCTTCAGAAACCCCATGATGCATGAGACTAGAACGTGTTCTAACCTCTCTGGCGCCGAAACTGTATTCCACCGGTCAGCAGGCCTCTTCTCGAACTTTTCCTGCATGGATGCAGTCTCGGCGGACAAGCTAGGCCTCGGCCTTGGCCGGTGGCCGCCAGAAGATGACCAGCTGGCCGATGCCGCCTGCGAGCCCCAGCCCGGCCGAGATCAGCAGACCCCACCAGCCGTGCAGGAAGTCGTAGAAGCCCGTCGTGTGGAAGAGCGCATAGTCGAGGCTGAACTTGCCGGGCCCGATCGTGGCCACCGCTACCGCCGAGACGGCGAGCACCAGGTTGTACTCCCAGCCCTCCTTGACGATGAAGAAGCCGTTGGACCGGTGCACGGTCCAGGCCGCCACGAGCATCAGCGCGACGAAGCCGGCCGCGGGAATCGGCGTCAACAGGCCGGCCGCCAAACCGAGGCCGGCGGACATCTCCGTGGTGGCGGCGATGCGGGCGTGGAGCATGCCCGGTTTCATGCCCATGCTGTCGAACCAGCCCGCGGTGCCGGCCAAGCCGCCCTTGCCGAAGAACTTGTTGTAACCGTGTGCGGCCATGGTCAGTCCCAGCACGACCCGCAGGATCAGCAGTCCGGTGTCGATGGCTGTGTGGTACGCAGTCATGCAACAAAATCTAGGCCATGTGTTAAACGGCCGCCCAGCCCCCATCCACACCCAAGACCGTGCCGTGAATGTTTGCGGCGTCGTCGCTGGCCAGGAACACCACCGCGGCAGCGACCTCCGCCGGGGTGCTCATCCGCCGCGACGGGATGCGGGCCAGCATCGGCCCGACGTGGTCGGCGAACTGCTCCTGGCGCTCGGTGGCGATCGGACCCGGTGCGACGGCGTTCACCCGGACGCCCGCCGGCCCGTACTCGTCGGCCCACGACTGCGTGAACGAGTGGATCACCGCCTTGTTGGCGGAGTAGATCGCCGAGCCCGCGCTGCCGCGCAGACCGGTGATCGACCCGATGTTGACGATCACTCCCTCACCCCGCTGTACCATCGCCGATGCCAGCAGCCCGGTCAGCAGGAACGGCGCAAACACGTTGACCGCGAACGCATCTCGCAGGAGTCCTTCGGAGACCTCGGCCGTCGGCGTCGGCATCAGCAGCATCGCGGCGTTGTTAACCAGGATGTCTATCCGCCCGCCCGCCGCGGCGGTGGCCTGCTCTGCCAGGCGGCGCACCTCGTGCTCCCCTGCGCCCAGATCGGCGACGACGAACTCAGCGGCACCGCCCGCGGATCGGATGTCGGCGACGACGGTGTCGCCGCGCGCCTTGTCCCGGCCGCTGACGACGACGAGGGCGCCCTCCGCGGCCAACGCCGAGGCGATCGCGACCCCGAGGCCGCCAGTGGAACCCGTAACCAGTGCAGTGCGGCCGACTAGCCGCGCGTTGTTTGGACTCATGGGTTCACTGGTACGCTGCCGAAAATGGACCTGCAAGTCCAGAAACTGACGGCCAAGGGTCAGGCGACCCGGCAGCGCATCATCGAGGGCGCCGCCGCCGAGATCCGTGAGCGTGGCGTTGCCGCCGCCACGCTCGACGACATCCGCGCTCGCACCCAGACCTCCAAAAGCCAACTGTTTCACTATTTCCCGGACGGCAAGGAACAGCTTCTGCTCGCGGTCGCCGAGCACGAGGCTCAGATGGTGCTCGACGACCAGCAGCCATATCTCGGTGCGTTGACGTCGTGGGCGGCGTGGCAGCGGTGGCGTGATGCCGTGGTCGACCGGTACCGCAGGCAGGGCCAGCACTGCCCGCTCGCCGTGCTGATGTCCGAGATCGGCCGCACCACACCCGGCGCACAGGCGGTCACGTCGGCGCTCGTGCGCAAGTGGCACGACGAGATCGCGGCCGGGGTGCGCTACATGCAGGCGCAGGACAAGGTCGCCGCCCGGCTCGACGCGGACAAGGAGGCCGCCGCGCTGCTGGCCGGGATCCAAGGCGGCGTCGGCATCATGCTCGCCACCGGCGACCTGTCGTACCTCGAGTCGGCACTCGACGTCGGAATCGCGTCGCTGCGGGGCGCGGACTAGGCGGCCCCGGTGGCCATGTGCCGTTTGCCCCAGGTGCACATCGCCTCGGTCACCGGCCGTAGCGACTCGCCATACTCGGTGAGCGAATACTCGACCCGCGGCGGCACTTCCGCGAACACCTCGCGTTGCACGATGCCGTCGGTCTCCAGTTCCCGCAGTTGACGGGTCAGCACGCGGTCACTGATCCCGGTCGTCTTGCGCTTCAACTCGGCAAAGCGGTGCGGCCCCGTATGCATCATGTGGAAGATCAGCACGGCCTTCCACTTGCCCCCGATGACGGCGAGGGTGGCCTCCACCGGACATCCGAAGTGATCGTCCATACCCATCTCCCGGTCAGTAG
>JBKOYU010001134.1:0-5495 GCA_046725575.1 Actinomycetota bacterium
GACCGTTGTCTCGTGGGCTCGGAGATGTGTATAAGAGACAGATCTTGTTCTGGGCGAAGGAAGGTCTGACCGTGGTGGCGCCGCTGCCTGGCGACATCCACCGCATCGTCGCGCCGATCGCCGACGCACCGGAGGAACCGTCGGCGGCATTCATCCAGCAGATCCTCGACGACCGTGGGCTCGGTGCCGGGCGGATGGTCGTCACCGATGTCATCTGGGGGTCCCGCTTCCGCATCCACCACCGGGTCGCCGACACGTACCGCGCGGGGCGTTTGGTGCTGGCCGGCGATGCCGCCCACGTGCACAGCCCGGCCGGAGGACAGGGCATGAACCTGGGCATCCAGGACGCCGTCGCGTTGGCTGACGCGCTGGCCGCGGTGCTCGACGGCGCCCCAGGCAGGGTGTTCGACGAGTACAGTGCCGCGCGCCGCCCGATCGCACAGCAGGTCGTCGAAATGACCGACCGGCTAACGCGATTGGCGACGCTGCCGCGGGCCGCGCGCCCGATCCGCAATACCGCGATCGGCATGGCGGGCCGGATCCCAGCCGTCCGGCATGCGCTGGCGATGCGGCTCAGCGGGCTGGTTTACCGATGACCAGCTGCGCGCGCCGCCGGGTGCGGTAGTACAGCACTGCCATCGCGACGATCACCTCGACCGCTGCGATCGCGGTTGCCAGACCCATCAGCGTCGACTGCTGCCCCGGCATCGCCATATGCATTCCGTGGTGATGCGAAGGGGCGGGCAGATGCACCGCGATCATCGCGATGTTCATCAGGCCCACCACGCACCACGCCCGCAGCGTCCCGCGCAGCCACAGGTCGCGGGCGCAGTACGCACACGCGACGATCATCGCGGCCAGCAGTCCGCCTGCCACGACGTTCGACGAATGGCCCAGCATCGCGGCGTGCAGGGCAGCCGAACTCAACGCGAGCGCCGCGCACGCCCGTCGTCCCAAGACTGCGCCCACGCGCAAGCTGGGGACGGACGTGGCGGTGGACATCTCTCTCCTCACACAAGTACAGACTCATCGAACGCGCGATACTCATCCCTGCTGGTCGAGATTTCTCAATCTTCGCAGCAATGGGCCCGCGGGGCAGCCGGAACGTTCAGCGCGGGATTGCGGTCGAAGAACCCGACCGGCTTGAGTTTGAACCCCGCATAGTCGACGGGCATCACGGGCCAGTCCTCCGGGCGCGGGAAGTGCGTCAGCCCGAACGTGTGCCACACGACGATGTCCTCACCGTCGATGTTGCGATCCCCCGCGGTGAATGCCGGCAGCCCCGCACCGCCGGGATGCTGGTTGACGTACTGACCCGCCGAATACCGTTCCGCCGGATCGTATTTCGTCACCCACAAGTGCTTGATCGCGAATGCGGCGCGGCCGGCGATCGAACTGGACGGGTCGGCCAGCAGCACCGGCTGGCCTTCGGGATAGAGCGCGTAGCCCACGTCCTGACCAAGCCGGTTCTGCTTGGTCGGATTGGTGATGTGCCACACCCGCGCCTTGAGGTTGTCGGCCACCCGCTTCGCCTCCGACTCGCGGGTGAGCTTCGTCTTCTGCGCACGAAACGCATTGCCCCACGGGTTGTCGGGGCCCTTCGGCACTGGCACCGCGTCGACCTCCTCGACGACGTTCACATAGCCGTCGACCGCCATGTCCAACCGCGCCGAGAACAGGTGCTGGTGGAACGGTGCGCCAAGCCCCGGCGCCATCTCGGTGGCGAACCCGTCGGGGCCGCGATACGCCGACGTGAAGACGATCCCGGTCGCCTTCGCCTCGAGCTGGATCGTGCCGTCGAGGTAGAGGTACCAATAGAACCCGTAGTCGTAGTTGCCGATGGTCAAGAAGAAGGAGATAACGAGTCGTCTTGACCGACGGGTTTCCGCCATGCCGTTGAACATGTCGGTGTGCTTCCACAGCACACCGAAGTCCTCCTCGTGCAGGCAGATCGAGTTCTTCAGTACTCTCGGCTCACCATGCTCGTCGGCGATGGTCACGTCGAAATACTTGATCTCGCCGAGACAGTCGCAGCCCAGCTCGAGCGAGTTGGTGTAGCGGCCGAACAGGTACTCGCCCTGATCAAAGTAGTTCTGCCAGTACCGCACCGGCGACGGGTCGGCGTAGGGCACCACCATCTCGGCGATCGACGCCCGGTAGATCACCGGCCGTTCGCCGATCGAGATCTGGTGCAGGGTCAGCCCCTCGCGGATGTCGAAGCTGAATCTGAAAGTCCAATCCGCCCAGGTGATCTGGTTGCCGTCGACCGAAAAGCTCGGGCCGTCAGGTTGAGTGATCTCGATCGGCTTCAGATCGGTGCGCACTGGGACGGCATGCGGTTCGGCATTCCACTCCCCTCGTTCGGCGAGCACCGGGAGGTCGAGTTCGTCGATCACCTTGGTCACGCGGCGCGCCGTGAGGTCGACGTAAGCCACCACCCCGTCGATGGGGTGCGCCCACGGCAGGTCGGCCTTGTCGTACTGATAGAACGCCAACACCCGCACCACGCGCCGGCCCACCTCGTCCTCGTGCCCGAACACACCGGCCGACAGCGGAACCGCACGCACGTCCTGCGGATTGAGGCCCCGCTTGCGCATCGCGTCCAGCCAATCGGAGCTCTCGAGCAGGAATGCCTCGATGTCCTCGAATTCCTGGTCGAGGATCGGGACGTGGCCTTCGTTCGCGGCGTCGATCGACTGCTGTGCCACGACCCGATCCTCGGTGATCAACACTACGAGGTCGGTGCCGAGTCCGGTTGCCCTGTCCAGCAACAAGACTCGGGCGCGACGCTCGATGTGGTCACCAGGACGGAATGCCAGGACCGTTTCCTTGTGCGGCTCGTCCAGCGCGACGTAGACGAAGCGCACGCTCTCGCCGAGCAAGCCGTGCGACTCGACGATGCGGCGCACTGCCCGAATCTCCTCGGCGGTCAGCGGCGCTAGCGGGTGATCCGGTGCCCCGGAACCGGTTTGGTCGACGGTCTCGATGGTGGCGGTGCTCATCGTGCGTACTCCTTCTCGTTCGAATGGTGGCCGGCATGGGGTCGCAGCGCCGCGACGGCGGCGCCGCCGAGAAAGGTCCCGGCAAGCAGCACGCCGATCACGCCGGCCAGGGTGTCGGATCCGCCGACCAGCAGCGGAAGGTTCATCGCAGTCATCACCAGCAGGACCGCCAGGCCGGCGAAGCCGAGGCTCGGCGCGACCAGCCTGGCGACACCGGCATTTCTGCGCCGGGTCGGAGAGCTGACCCGGCTGCCGCTGGTTATCGGTGTGGCGACCGCGGCCTTGATGATCGCGATAATCGTTTGGGCCGCACTGACACTGGAGTCTCCGGTGTGGATTGCGACTGCGGTGTATGCCGGGCTGGTGGCGGCCGGGTTCGCGATGTTCGCGATTCGGCGGCGGCGGGTGCCCGGGTTGACCGACCGGGTCGGGGTGTTCGACGAGACAATCGCCGCTGACGTGTTGGCGGATTACAACCCGTGGATGGTTCGGCGATGAGCCCGTCCGACGGCACGCTGTCGGGGCGGCAGCCGAAGGCGGTGCAAAGCGCGCTGCGGGTGCTGGAGGAGGTGGCGCGGGCAGGTGTCGGGGTGACCGCCAAGGAGATCGCGGAGAACCTGTCGATGCCTTCGGCGACCGCGTACCGGCTGCTGAATCTGCTTGTGGCTGACGGGTATATCGTCCGCCTGCCCGATCTGTCCGGGTTCTCGCTCGGGCATCGGATGGGAGTGCTGATCGACGCGGCGGTCGCACCGACGGTATGCACGGCCGCCCGCGAGGTGCTCGCGGAGCTGCGCCTGTCGGTGCGCTTCGGTGTGCACCTGTTTTACTTCACCAATACCGCGGTGCGGGCCGCGGACCTGGACAGCGAGTTTCCACCGCCGGTCGACGAGGGCGTGCTGAACAGGAATCTGCACGCCTCAGCCGTCGGCCGACTGTTGTTGGCCGAGAAGCAGGACCTCGATGGACTGGTCCGTGTGAGCGATGACCTGCTGCGGCGGCTGGAGGCGGTCCGCGAGAAGGGGTTTGCGACGCAGACCGCTGAACTGCGTGCTGATTCGGCATGCGTGGCGGTGCCCGTCCGCGCGCCTGCGGGTGCACTCGTCGCCGCCTTGGCGATGTCGGGCCGCGCCGACCAAGACCTGTTGCTCGCCAAGCAGGTACCGGCGCTGACGGACTACGCGGCACGGCTGAGCCCGCTACTGGCCTGATCCTTGTCGCCGAAACTGTATTCCGGCAGAGAAAGTTCGAGTTGGGGCCTGCTGGAATACCGTTTCGGCAATTCTCAGGTGGGCCGCCAGCCGCGCGACACCATCGCATCCCATGCTTGACTGACGAGCTCGTCGTCGCGGTCTTCTTTGATGGCCCGCACAACGTCCCAACCCAGTTGTCGGAGCTTCGGCCAAACGCGCTGATCCTTGACGTACTGCGGTCGGCTAGTTCGATGTTGATCACCGTCGTACTCCGCGCCGACCATGAACTCCTCCCATCCCATGTCCAGGAACCGTACAAACCGGCCACGCTCGTCGTAGACAGGTATCTGCGTCGTGGGCTTCGGAAGGCCGGCGTCGATGAACAACAACCGCAACCGCGTTTCCTGCGGCGAGGCGGCGCCACCATCGACCAGTGGCAGCGCAGCCTTGAGCTGCGCAACGCCCCGTGCGGGTTGGTAGCGGTGGGGAAGCAGCAGTACGTCCTCGAGGGACAAGGATGCCGCGCGCATGAGCGCATCCAGGCGCGCGATCGCCTGGCCGCGATTGAGGTACCTTCCGAGATCGAACGCGGTACGTGCCGGCGTCGTCACGGGCAGTCCCCCGATCCACGTCAATTCATCGTCGCTGATGCGCTCATTGCGCACGACGATGCCGTTAGGCGGCCGGCTGCAATTCCACAGCAGTTCAATCGCGATGTCGTCGTCCACCCATTCCGCACCATGCAGTGCCGACGCCGCGATCCCGGTGACGATGCCGCTGCGCTTGGACCACAGCCAAGCACCCACTGTCCGGTCCCGCAACGACGGATCACTACCTCGGGGAATATGGACGTTTGGGTAGAGCGGTCGGTACCACCGCTGAAGTTCATGTCGCGTCACGACGCCGTTGCCGACTGCCTCACTGCCGATAAAGATCTCCCCCATGGCCGCATACTGGTAGCGACCACCGACAACCCCGCGAAACTGTATTCCGGCAGGCTCCTACTCGGACTTTCCCTGCCGGAATACCGTTTCGGCGGATCAGGGCCCAAGCGCGTCGGCAAGCTTGTCCAGCGACGCCCGCAGCTGTCGCTCGTCCACCGCTGGTGTCGAGTGACACATGGTTGGTCGGATCGAAGGAAGGCAAAGACTTGCGAGACGGGCGACGATGCGGCTGACGCGAATCCTGCATTGAGGATCGGTCATCACCTCAGGCCGAGGAGCTTCACGGTCTCCTCGCGCATGTCGACCTTGCGCACCTTGCCGGTGACCGTAATCGGGAACTCGTCGACGATGTGGAC
>JBKOYU010001019.1:0-1851 GCA_046725575.1 Actinomycetota bacterium
GTGTTCCATTCCAGTGACGGAGATGGACCCGACATAGGTGGTGGTGCCCAGGTACGTGACTTGCCAGCCGGTTTCAGGCAGAAGACGCCAGAAGGTTTCCTCCGGTATCCCCATCGGACTGACGATCCCGTTGACGTTGTGGCACCCGAATTCGAACGTGTACAGCCGAGCCTCCGGCCGAGTCGCCCGGTGCAGGGATCGTAGGTACCGAGCCTGGGCGCCCTCGTCAAGCGCGAGCGCGTGAAAGAACGCTGAGTCCTCGACGGTGTCGAACGCGGCGTCGAACCCGTCGAGCATGGTCGCGTCGCCGACCTGAAATGTCGGTGACACACCCGCCGCTCGGGCATTGGCCTTCGCCCGCTCGATCGCACTTGCCGATCCGTCGACTCCCGTCGCGGACAATCCCTGCGACGCAAGATAAATCGAGTTGTGCCCGGGCCCGGTTCCTGGATTCAGCACCTCGCCGCGGATGACGCCGTGAGCCACCAGCTGCTTGACAAAGGGTTGCGCCTCACCCATGTCCCACGGTGTGGCGGCCGGCACTCCATGGGCGACCTTGTCGTCACCATAGAGCACTTCGAAATCAAGTTGATCAGTCACGGTTGGAACTCCTTGTCGGTGCGGTGGATAGCGGTTGAGGTTGGCGGCCTGCGGTGCACGTCGGCACCACAGAACCGCGCGAAAAACCCCAGTTTCGATCCCGACTCAGGGGTTACTTCGCCCGGCACGGCTCGCCACTGAGTTAGGATAAGCGGACGGTTGTCCGTATGAAGCTGAAGCTACCGGACGACTGTCCGCTTGGCAATAGCAGCGGCGGAACGAAGTGTGAAGGGATGGGTGAGCCAGGTGAATTCGAGTGGACCTCACCGGTCGGACGCGCGCGAGAATCGCGCGCGCATCCTCGACGTGGCGTTGGCCGAGCTGACGCGTTCGGCAGACGCGCCGTTGTCGGTGATCGCCAGGAAGGCCGGCGTCGGGCAGGGAACTCTCTACCGCCACTTCCCCACCCGAGAGGCCTTGGTCCTCGAGGTATACCGGCACGAAAGTGAACAGCTCGCCGACAGTGCCGCCGAGCTGTTGGGTGCTTACCCGCCGGATCGGGCGCTACGCCAGTGGATGGACAAACTCGCTGAATACTCGATGACGAAAACCGCTCTGGCCAAAGCGATCAGTCAGGGAGCACTCCTATCGGCGGGACCAGCGAACCCGTCGTATGCGGTAGTGTCCGCCGCCATCGACCGATTGCTACGTGCCAACGAGGAGGCCGGAACCATCCGATCGGGGGTAACCGCCGATGACTTGATCCTCGCGACCGCCGGCCTTTGGATGATCGAGCCAAACAGCGACTGGAAGCAGCGCGCTGACCGTCTGCTGAACTTTGTCATGGACGGATTACGTGTCGGCGCATCGCCGCCGCGCCGAACCGTTCGGAAGCGCAAATGATGCGCCGCCGGTGGCACCTATCGCTGAACAGCGTTGTAGCGCTGCGTCTTTCCTCGCAGACGGCGCTCGCTAAGCTTTACTGCAGTTCGAGGCCGAGCGGCGACCGCTCCCACGAGGTCCGACGGGAAGCAGGCCTCTGTGGCTGCGGTGTGCAATTGTCGCTGACCGGGCTACGCTCGACGACGGTGAAGCAATCGCAACGTTCTTCGGCCGGCCGTTCATCGCCAATCCGGATCTGGTCGAGCGCTTCCGCAGTAACGCCCCACTCAACACATCGGATACTTCGAGGTACTACCGCGGCCCGGGACCACAGGGCTACATCGACTACCCGACTCTGCGCTCAGCGCGCGGTGACTCAGTCATAGAGACGAGCGAATAACGGGTCCTCCCTTGCAGAGATCGTTCTGC
>JBKOYU010000201.1:0-11242 GCA_046725575.1 Actinomycetota bacterium
CCCGCGAGCCGACCTTCTTCAGCACGCGCCGCTATGTCCGTCGCCAGCGTTCATGGTTCCGCCGCGACCACCGAATTGCGTGGCTGGACGGGGCCGCTCGCCACAACGTCGAGCACACGCTGCGGATATGGCGACACGTATCCTGAGCAGGTGATGTTCGCCAAGGGCCACGGCACGCAGAACGACTTCGTGCTGTTGCCTGACCCGGATGGCCGGGTGTCGTTGACGCCGGCCGCGGTGGCGGCGCTGTGCGACCGTCGCCAGGGTCTGGGCGCCGACGGGGTTCTTCGCGTGACGAGGGCCGATGCGGCGTTGGCGGCAGGCGTATTCGACCGACTGCCCGAAGGAGTGGCGCCCGGCGATTGGTACATGGACTACCGCAACGCCGACGGCTCCATCGCGCAGATGTGCGGCAACGGGGTTCGGGTGTTCGCGCACTATCTGCGGACCAGCGGGCTGGAGAGCCGCGACGAGTTCACCGTTGGCTCGCTGGCGGGACCGCGCCCGGTGGTGCTGCACCAGTGGGACGACACCACCGCGGACGTGACGGTCGAAATGGGCAAGACCAGCCAGCTCGGCACGGGTGAAGCGATCGTCGGTGGTCGGCCGTTCGCGGGGCTGGCCATCGATGTGGGCAACCCGCATCTGGCGTGCGTCGACGCCGACCTGACGCTCGACGAACTCGCGGCCCTCGACGTCGCCGCGCCGGTTTCGTTCGATCGCACGCAGTTCCCCGAAGGCGTCAACGTCGAGGTTCTGACGGCGCCGCACGGTGGAGCCGTGTCGATGCGGGTACACGAAAGAGGTGTTGGAGAGACGCGATCCTGTGGCACTGGAACGGTCGCCGCCGCCGTTGCGGCGCTGGCCTTCGATGGCGCGACCACCGGCACGCTGCGGGTGTGCGTTCCCGGCGGGGAGGTCACGGTTACGGTCACCGACGCCAGCAGCTATCTGCGCGGCCCGTCGGTGCTGGTGGCCCAGGGGGAGTTGTCGGAGGAATGGTGGCGCGTTGCGCAGCGTTAATTCGGGTGCACGAGCCGAGGTAACCGTGCAAATCTGTAATCGCTTATGACTTATCCCGATTTCCCCATCAACGACACACCCAGCGCGGGTGAGCTCGCCCTCGAAGACCGCACGGCGCTGCGCCGCGTGGCCGGTCTGTCCACCGAACTGGGCGATATCTCCGAGGTCGAGTACCGGCAGCTGCGGCTGGAACGCGTCGTGCTGGTCGGCGTGTGGACGGAAGGCAGCGCCGCCGACGCCGAAGCCAGCATGGCCGAGCTCGCCGCGCTTGCCGAGACGGCGGGCTCGGAGGTGCTCGAGGGCCTGATTCAGCGCCGTGACAAGCCCGATGCGTCGACCTACATCGGCTCGGGCAAGGCGCAGGAGCTGCGCGAGGTGGTGGTGGCCACCGGCGCCGACACCGTCATTTGCGACGGCGAACTGAGTCCCGCCCAGCTGACCGCGCTGGAGAAGGCGGTCAAGGTCAAGGTCATCGACCGCACCGCGCTGATCCTCGACATCTTCGCCCAGCACGCCACCAGCCGGGAAGGCAAGGCGCAGGTGACGCTGGCGCAGATGGAGTACATGCTGCCGAGGCTGCGCGGCTGGGGCGAGTCGATGTCGCGGCAGGCCGGCGGACGCGCGGGCGGCAGCGGCGGCGGCGTGGGCCTGCGTGGTCCCGGCGAGACGAAGATCGAGACCGACCGTCGACGCATTCGCGAGCGAATGGCCAAGCTGCGCAGGGAAATCAAGGCCATGAAGCAGGCCCGCGACACCCAGCGGAGCCGCAGGCTGGCCAGCGACGTGCCGTCGATTGCGATCGTCGGCTACACGAATGCCGGCAAGTCCAGCTTGCTCAATGCGCTGACCGGCGCGGGCGTCCTGGTGGAGAACGCGTTGTTCGCGACGCTCGATCCCACCACGCGGCGTGGGGAATTCGCGGACGGACGGCCGTTCGTGCTCACCGACACGGTCGGATTCGTGCGGCATCTGCCGACCCAGCTCGTCGAGGCGTTCCGTTCCACGTTGGAGGAGGTCGTCGACGCCGACCTGCTGGTGCACGTCGTCGACGGCTCCGATGTCAACCCGCTGGCGCAGATCAACGCGGTCCGGCAGGTCCTCAACGATGTCATCACCGGAGCCGCTACGGCGGCGACATCCAGCGCGGTCCATGACACCCATCAAGTTCCAGAGTTGTTGGTGGTCAACAAGATCGACGCGGCCGATGGTCTCACGCTGGCAAAGCTGCGGCGCGCCCTGCCCGATGCCGTCTTCGTCTCCGCGCGCACCGGCGACGGCCTTGTCCGGCTGCGGCAGCGGATGGCGGAGCTGATCACCCCGACCGACACCATGGTCGACGTGACGATTCCGTACGACCGCGGCGATCTGGTCAACCGGGTGCACGCCGACGGTCGCGTGGACGCCACCGAGCACACCGCCGATGGCACGAGAATCAAAGCACGGGTGCCGATTCCGTTGGCGGCCAGGCTGCGCGAATACGCGACGTTCTAAGCGTCGCCGGTGAGCACGCCGTTCGACGTCGCCGAATCGTCCATCGCTGATCTGCGGCTGGCACTCGACTCGGGCCGGGTAACCGCGGCCGGTCTGCTTGACGGCTACCTGGAGCGAATCGCGGTCTACGACCACGCTGGAATCCGGTTGAATTCCGTCGTGGTGCTGAACCCGCAGGCCCGCGCCGACGCTGCGTCGACACGGCAGCTTGCCTACCAGGAAGAGGCGTACCGGTTAGCGACAGCAGAAGCTGATCGGGTCCACGCCGCCCTGATGCGTTGCGCCGTCGACGGAAAGCGCAAAACCCCGACCGACAACGGCCCTGTCGGGAAGGGAGGGCTGGACCATATTGGACGGAGCTTATCTGGTAGATGGGGACCGGGTGCTTCATGGCAGCCGTCGCTGCGCTCGACCGGTCGACGGCCAGAATCAGACTCGAAGTTACAGGTCCATGGCCGCCCTAACTCGTTCGCCGGGGATTTGGTGGCGATATGACGGAAGCGCTTCCGGCGAATCGTGGTCACTCGCCGCAACCCATTCAGGGCGTCGAGTGTTGGGTCGACGATCACCGGCGGCTGATGCGCCCGCATCGGCGGCAGCGGCCCGGTGAACTTCTCCACCTGCACCAGCACATGCGCGCCGGTGCAGCCCCTCGCCAGTGACGATGTACCGCCGTCGTCGGTGAGCACATTCGGATTGCCGTGCACACACATGGCGTCGGGGTCGGTGGGGTCGGCCGGATCGAACCAGGCGCCGGTCGACAGTTGCACCACGTCGCGGCGCAGGCGATCGTCGACCACCACGCCGGCCAGGCAGGCGCCGCGGTCGTTGAATACCCGCACTACGTCACCGTCGACGAGCCCGCGAGCCTCGGCGTCGACCGGATGTATCCGGATCGGCTCGCGCCCTTGCACTTTCGAATCCTGGCTGACCGCACCGATGTCCAGCTGGCTGTGCAGCCGCGTCGCCGGCTGATTCGCCAGCAGGTGGAGCGGATAGTCCGCCGCGCGAGAGCCGCCGAGCCATTCGGACGGCTCAAACCACGTCGGGTGACCCGCGCAGTCGTCGTAGCCGAACCCGTCGATGTTTTCCGAGAAAATCTCGATGAGTCCGCTCGGCGTCCCGAGCCGGTGGGTTTTCGGATCGGCCCGGAAGTCGGCCAGCATATCGCTGATCGCCGCCACCGGAATGAACGTCTGCACCGGATTGAGGCCCTGCGGTAGCGACGGCAGGCCGAAGCGCAGCGGCGGCAATCCCGGTTCATTCATCGAGCCATAGCCGTGCCCGAAACCCCCTCCGGGAAGGCCGATCTGGCCCAGCATCGCCGCCAGCGTCAGGCCCATCCACGGCGTCTGCTCGCCATGCCGAATCCGTTGCAGCGACCAGCTGACCGTCACAATGGTCCGCCCCGCCGCCATCCGTCGCGCCAGCGCGATCAGGTCGCCTGCGGGCAGCCCACAGATCTGCGACGCCCACCGCGGCGACTTGGCGACGCCGTCGTCAAGACCGAGCAGATAGCGCTCGAAGCGGTCGTAGCCGGTGCAGTAGGTGCTCAGGAAATCCCGGTCGGCCAGCGATTCAGTGGCCAGCACGTAGGCCAGCGCCAGCATGATCGCCACATCGGTGCCCGGTACCGGCGCATGCCATTCGCAATCGCCCTCGACGTCGTCGCGCAGCGGCGAGAGCGACACGATGCGTCCACCGCGGTCCCTGAACCGCCGCAACGCGTCCCGGGCCGGGTGGCCGGTGGTGCCACCGTGGTTGATTCCGGTGTTCTTCAGCGCCAGGCCGCCGAAGCACACCAGCAGATCGGTGTGTTCGACGATGACTTCCCACTCGGTGGACCGCTTGAACAGGTCGTCGTGGGTGCCGACCACCCGCGGCATGATGACGCCGGTGGCGCCAAGACTGTACGATTGCCGCGAAAAGGTATACCCACCAAGGAGTTTGAGGAATCGGTGCACCTGGCTCTGGGCATGGTGGAACCGGCCTGCGCTGGCCCAGCCGTACGAGCCGCCGTAGAGTGCCTCGTTGCCGTGGGTGTCCACGACGCGCCGCAACTCGCCTGCCAGAAGTTCGGTGAGCTCGTCCCAGGAAACGGCGACGAACTCGTCGGCACCGCGCTGCGTGCTTGGGCCGGGCCCGTCGCGCAGCCAGCCGCGTCGCACCGCCGGCGTGGCGATGCGCGAGCGATGCCGGATGGACCCGGGCAAGTTGCCAAGCAGCGGGGACGGATCGGTGTCGCCGTCGAGCGGCGTCACGGACGCGATGTCGCCGGATTCCATGTCCGCCGAGAACCCGCCCCAATGAGTGAGGCTCGTCGGGGCGTGGGGCATGCGGCAAGTCTAGAAGCGACGGCCGACAGGTCGCGCGGCGCAGAAAGCTATCGCAACCAGTCAACGCTGGGGGACGCACAACTCAAATTGCCCGCGTACCGAGCGACAACGTGGACCGTGTCACCCGCGTAGAGACGGTTGTCGCTCGGTACGCGGGCAATTTCGACGGTGTCTTTGCCCTGAGACGCCGTGCCCGTCGACCAACCATCCGGTTGGATGGGGTACCTTTGGCGGTAACAGCCCGTACCAGTTCATGGAGGTCAGCCATGGGCAGTGTCGTCAAATACGACCGCACCCTCTTCGAGCCCGAGCACGATCTGTTCCGCGAGTCCTACCGCGCGTTCCTCGACCGGCACGTGGCGCCGCATCACGAGCAGTGGGAACAAGAGAAGATCGTCGACCGCGGGGTCTGGCTGGAGGCCGGCAAGCAGGGCTTTCTCGGCATGGCGGTGCCCGAAGAGTACGGCGGCGGTGGAAACCCCGACTTCCGCTACAACATGATCATTACCGAGGAGACCACGGCCGGCCGCTACAGCGGTATCGGCTTCGGCCTGCACAACGACGTGGTCGCGCCCTACCTGCTGCGGCTGGCCAACGACGAGCAGAAGGCGCGCTGGCTGCCGAAGTTCTGCACCGGGGAAATCATCACTGCGATCGCAATGACCGAGCCCGGCACCGGAAGTGACCTGCAGGGCATCAAGACCCGCGCCGTCAAAGAGGGCGACCACTACATCCTCAACGGCGCAAAGACCTTCATCACCAACGGGATCAATGCCGACCTGGTGATCGTGGTCGCCTGCACCGATCCGGACAAGGGCGCGATGGGCTTCTCGCTGCTGGTCGTCGAGCGCGGCATGGAGGGATTCGAACGCGGCCGCAAACTCGACAAGATCGGCCTCGACGCGCAGGACACCGCAGAGCTGTCGTTCACCGACGTGAAGGTGCCCGCCGAAAACCTGCTCGGTGCGGAGGGCCAAGGGTTCATCTACCTGATCCAGAACCTGCCCCAGGAGCGCATCGGCATCGCGGTGATGGCGGCCTCCGCCATGGAGGCGGTGCTCGAGGAGACGCTGCGATACACCAAGGAGCGCAAGGCTTTTGGCCGTCCCATCGGCAGCCAGCAGAACAGCCGGTTCCTGTTGGCCGAGCTCGCGACCGAAGCCACCGTGGTGCGCATGATGGTCGACGAGTTCATCAAATTGCACCTCGAGGAGAAGCTGACCCCCGAGCAGGCGGCAATGGCGAAGTGGTACTCCACCGAGAAACAGGTCTATCTCATCGACCGCTGCCTGCAACTACACGGCGGTTACGGTTACATGCGCGAATATCCGGTCGCGAGGGCGTATCTCGACTCACGCGTGCAGACGATCTACGGCGGAACGACCGAGATCATGAAAGAGATCATCGGCCGCAGCCTGGGCGTTTAGCCGAGGCCATACGCTTGGCATTTGGCGCAGGCCAGGTATTTTCTCTCCTACATCGGCGATGGTCCTTGGTAATTGACGTCTGCTGACGCAGAGTTGACGGACGCGATACTCATCGCAGTAGTTTGCGCCGACCGCGGGAGGTTGAATGAGCGGGCAGCGGGCCGTGCGCCGCACAATGCTGGGGCGGGTGGTCATCGGTCTGCTGGCAGTCGCCGCGGTCGGACTCCTGGCGCCCGTCGCGGCGGCCACGCCTGAGAGTGACGCCGATGCCGCCATCACCGCGGCATGGCAGGCCGCAGGCGGCGACACCGGTCCGCTCGGCCCGAAGGACGGCGGCGTCTATCCGGCCGGTGACGGCTTCGGCCAGAACTTCCCGGGCGGCAAGATCTTCTTCACCCCGGCCACCGGGGCCCACGTCATGACCGGCGCGATCCTGGACAAGTACATGTCGCTCGGCGGTCCCGCCGACGGCGACCTGGGCTTCCCGACGATCGACGAGGGCGCAGGGAAGGCCCCGAACAGCCGCAACACGACGTTCAGCGCCGCAGACAACCCGGTGATCTTCTGGACCCCCGACACCGGCGCCAGGGTGGTCCGCGGGCCGATCAACGCCGCGTGGGACAAACTCGGCGGCTCGGCCGGACGGCTCGGCGTGCCTGCCGACGACGAGACGTATCGCGGCAACCTCGTCACGCAGAAATTCACCGGCGGCGAGCTGACCTACGACAGGAAAGCCAAGACCTTCACCACGGTGCCCCCTGAGCTCGCCGGACAACTCGCCGGCCTGCAGATCCCGAACGACCCCACGTCGGCGATCAACGCGGCCAGGCGCGCCGCCGGGGGACCGCTGGGCCCGCTGGGCGCCGCGCAAGGCGCGCCGTACCCGATTGGTGCGGACGGCCTCGGCCAGAACTTCGCGGGCGGCAAGATCTTCTACAGCCCCGCGACCGGGGCCAATGTCGTCACGGGCCAGGTGCTGGCCAAATACGAAAGCGTCGGCGGCCCGCAGGGCGACCTCGGCTTGCCAACGTCCAGCGAGGTTGACGGCGGCCTGGCCACCGAGAGCCGGATGAGCAGCTTCTCTGCCAAGGATCAGCCGGTCATCTTCTGGACGCCCGACTACGGCGCCGTCATCGTGCGCGGCGCCATGAACGCGGCATGGCAGAAGCTGGGCGGCGCAACCGGTTCGCTTGGCGCGCCCATGGCCGACCAGACCGAAAACGGCGACGTCGTCACGCAGCGATTCAGCGGCGGCGTGGTGTCCTGGGACCGATCCAAGAACACCTTCAGCACCGAGCCGCCGAACCTGGCCTCGGCGCTGGCCGGCCTGCAAGTGCCGGGACACGAAGTGCCCAAGGCACCGCCCGCCAACCCGCAGGCCTCAGACACCAACGGCAACAAGTGGTTTACGTGGAGCTGGTGGTGGCTGCTGGCCGTCATCCCGGTGCTCGTGCTGGTCGCGTTGGTCACCTTTGCCGCGTTGCGCAATCGCGGCCGAGGGCGCGATGACGAGCCGTTCGGCACCAGCATCGACGAGGCGGGCCACGGCGCCCCTTCGCCATATGACGCGGCGACGGGCGGGCACCTGTCATCAGACGACCGCGACGGCGCGGCGACGCTGTTCAGCGACCGCTATTCAGGGGAGGGTCTTGGGGGGTCGGCGCCGACGTCCACTTCCGGCTCTGTTGCATCGGCGACTGTCTGGGGAGCACCCGAGCACGCCGACGAGGCCGACACGGCGCGGGAACCCGCGGCGACGCCGGAAACCGTTGCGCCGCAGGAGAAGGAAGAAGAAGACCCCGATAAGGTCGACACCGCCCCAACGCACGTGCCGAGCCGCGAGGAACGCGACCCGCTGACCGACACCGGGCGCCACGCCCGGATCGAAATCGACGAGCCGACGCCGAACGGCACCGCAGTGCACCTACCGCTCGATGACCCGAACGAGGCGCCGGATGGCTACCCGATCAAGGCCGACACCAAATCGGGGTTGTACTGGGCGCCCGGCAGCACGCTCTACGACGACGCGCAGGCCGAAATCTGGTTCGCCAGTGAGGAAATCGCTCGCACGAACGGGTTCGTCAGGGCCAACTAAACGGTTAGATCTTACGGATCACCGTGACGACCTTGCCGAGCACGGCAGCATCATTGCCGGGTATCGGATCGAACGCCGGGTTGTGCGGCATCAGCCACACCTGGCCGCGAGTTCGCTTGAACGTCTTCACCGTGGCCTCGCCGTCGATCATCGCCGCGACGATGTCGCCGTTGTCGGCCACGTTCTGCTGACGCACGACCACCCAGTCGCCGTCGCAGATGGCCGCGTCGACCATCGAGTCACCGACCACCTTGAGCAGGAACAGCGACCCCTCGCCGACCAGTTCGCGGGGCAGCGGGAAGACGTCCTCGACGGCTTCCTCGGCCAGGATTGGCCCGCCGGCGGCGATGCGGCCCAGCACCGGCACGAACGTGGGTTCCGGTAGCGCGTCGGAGCCGGCAACGTCGGTGGTGACGATGGGCGTCACCATGTCGTCAGCGCTGCGCACGTCGACGGCGCGTGGCCGGTTGGGGTCGCGGCGCAGATAGCCCTTGCGTTCCAGGGTCCGCAGCTGATGAGCCACCGACGACGTCGACGTCAGGCCGACCGCATCGCCGATCTCCCTAATGCTCGGCGGATAGCCGCGACTGGTCACCGAGGCGCGAATGACCTCGAGGATGGTGCGCTGACGCTCGGTCAGACCCGTGTCGAGTCCGCGGCGTCCGCCGGTGCCTACAGAGCTTTCACGCTGGTCGCTGCTGTCGTCGCTCATGGCGCCGAATGTAGTCCGTGCCGATCCAATAATCAAACATGTGTTCGAGGCGTGTCGCGTCTCGACGTCCGGCCGGATCAGGTGACCGAAACTTGTCGGTGGGCTGTCCTATCGTTTGTCAACAGTTCGATCACATGTTCTACAAATCGAACAAATGAGCGAGTATATTCGAACACAAGAGCGAATACGGCCGAGCGGAAGGCAGACAGATGACGATCCTCGATACCCGAGAAATCCAGGCGGACTCAGTGGTCAACCCGGTGGTCAGGCCGGGGTTCCGGCCCACTGACGAGCGGCGGCGGCCGCGGTCGCAGCGGCCCACTGGCGCGCCGCTGCGCTACCGCGGCACCGGCGTGCTGATGTCGCGGACATCGCATCGGCGCCGGCCCATCACACCCGCGACCACGGTGGTGCTCGCGCTGATCGCGGCGGGAATCACCGTGTGGCTCGGCCTCGTCGCCCAGTTCGGCGGGGTGACCGGAGGCGATGCGCCGGTGCCGGGTCGGCTGGCCGTCATCCAGGTGCAGACAGGGGAGACGCTGCAGCAGGTGGCTCACCGGGTCGCCCCCGACGCGCCGGTCGGCCAGGTCGTCGAGCGCATCCGCGAGCTCAACCAGCTCGACTCGGTGGCGCTTGACGCCGGTCAGACTCTCATCGCGCCCATCGCGTGACGGTGCGCCGTGAGCGGTGAAAGATATTGCCGCACAACGGCTCCGGCAGACGCGTCGACGACAAGTGCCCCAATTGCACCGACGCCGCGATTCCTGGATGGTGCGCAGGTACGCTCGAAGGGGTTCGAGCTAGTTGTTTGTCGTCGCGGCGAAGGAGCGGTGATGCACTGTCCGTTCTGCCGTCATCCCGATTCCCGGGTGGTGGACTCCCGCGAAACCGACGAGGGCCAGGCGATCCGGCGGCGCAGATCTTGCCCGGAGTGTGGCAGGCGGTTCACCACGGTGGAGACCGCGGTGCTGGCCGTCGTCAAGCGCAGCGGGGTCACCGAGCCGTTCAGCCGCGAGAAGGTCATCCGCGGAGTGCGGCGGGCCTGCCAGGGGCGGCAGGTCGACGACGACGCCTTGAATCTGCTCGCCCAGCAGGTGGAGGACACCGTGCGGGCCACGGGCTCGCCCGAGGTGCCCAGCCATGAGGTCGGGCTGGCGATCCTCGGCCCGCTGCGCGAACTCGATGAGGTGGCTTATCTGCGGTTCGCGTCTGTCTACCGCTCGTTCACATCGGCCGAGGATTTCGAGCGGGAGATCGAAGCGCTGCGCGCAGCCCGCAAGGTTCCCGCACAGGGCTGAGCCATCGCGGCGTCAGCCGATCTGCTTGATCCCGTCGTTCACCACGCGGCCGGCGATACGCACCCAGCCTTCCGGACTCCACTGGGTATAGATCACCGAACCCCTACCCTGCACGATCGTCAGGTCGCGGCTGAGGTAGTCGGTGATCCGCACCGCGGCAGCCCCGGTTGCCTCGTCCTCGGGCACTCCGAGATTCGCGGCGAACATCCGCGACCGAATCGCGCCGCCCTCGCGGTCGGTCCACGTCCACAGATAGTTCTGAATGTCGTCGGGATAGTCGTCCGGGTCCGCCGCGACGAGTTCATCGGTCGACCCGAGGTCATAGATGGCGAATTCCGGCGCCCATTCGGAGCGGGCACTGATCGCCGTGAGGTCGTCCTCGTACGTGACCTGCACGATCCCCGCTGGCACCCGCAGCGTGTGGATGGGGATGCCGCGGTCACGCAGCCACCATGAAGCGCCAACCGTCGGATGTCCAGCGAACGGCCGCTCGACGGCCGGCGTGTAGATGCGCGCGTGCGCCGTGTTCGCCCCGGACTCCGGCACATCGATGAATACCGTTTCGCTGTAACCCAATTGGGTCGCTATCCGCTGCCGCTCGCTGGGCTCGGCCTGGCTAGCGTCCACGACGCCAAGGGGGTTGCCGAAGTTGCCGTCCTGGTCGGTGAAAACGCGCAGCACTGTCACGTCGATGGCCATGTGGCTGATGCTACGTGGTGAGGCCGCAGTGAGAATCAGGTGGCGCTGCGCTCGTCGGCGCCCATCGCGTCGAGGACGGCGACCCGGGTGTCGACCGGTCCGGAGATGGCGCCTTCGCTGATGCCGGCGCGCAGCAGGTTGCGGAGATAGTCCTGGTCGTA
>JBKOYU010000403.1:0-3566 GCA_046725575.1 Actinomycetota bacterium
CACGGCTGACCGAATCGGACTGTGCGCTGCTTGATCTTGCCGCCGCCAATACCGAGCTCGTCATCGGAGTCGTGTCGAAGTTTGATGTGCATCGCAACTGGCGCAATGTGCTGGCCGCCGACAGGCAGGCGCTGATTGCACACGACGCCCGCTACCGCGACGTCCCGTGGGTTGGGGTGGCCGCCGCGCCTGATCTCGGCGACCCCAAGATCGACGAGCTGGCGGAACGGCTCGGCCACCTCGGCGATGTCCCGCTGGCCCGTCGAAATCGCTTGCGTGCGTGGGATACCCGGCTACAGACCGCCGCGCGGCGCCTCGAGGAGGAAGCCGCAGGCGTGGGTCGCAACGCGCGGGTCGCCGAGTTGCGGGAGCAGCGTAGTGCCACGCTGCGCGACCGTCGGCTGGCCAAGACTGAACGCACAATCGCGCTGCGGAGCCAGGTTCAGCACGCACGGCTGCAGTTGTCGTCCTTCGCCCGCAACCGCTGCACATCCGTGCGGGCCGAACTGCAGGAGGACGTGGCCAATCTGGGTCGTCGGCGGCTCGGCGAGTTCGAGCCGTATGTGCGGACGCGGGTCGGACAGGTCGTCGCCGAAGTGGACGAAGGCATCGCCACCCATCTGGGCGACACGGCGACTGAGCTCCAGCTCTCCATGCCCCCGCCCCCGTTGCCGATGCCACCGCCGGAGGTTTTATCACCCCCACTGAGATCACGGCGGCTGGAAACGCAGCTGATGATGATCCTCGGTGCGGGCTTCGGCCTGGGCGTGGCGCTGATGGTGACCCGGCTGTTCGCCGGTTTGGCGCCGGGGCTGACCCTTGCCGGGCTCGCCGCCGGCGGGTTGGTTGGTCTGCTTGTCACGGTGTGGGTGGTGGGTATCCGCGGATTGCTGCATGACCGGGCGGTGCTGGACCGCTGGGTCACCGACGTCACGACCACGCTGCGGTGCGCGGTCGAGGAACGCGTCGCGACCAGGGTGCTGGCCGCCGAAACGGTGCTGACGTCGGAGCTGGCCACCCGCGACGAACTCGAGGGCGCGATGGCGGCCGATCGCGTTGCCAACATCGATGCGGAGCTTCGTGAGCACGCGATCGCGACGGCACGCGCCGCGACGGTGCGGGACCGCCAGCTCCCCCTCTTGCAGAAGGCGCTCGAGGCCGTGCGCACCGAGCTGTACGGCTCTGCGTCCGTCCAAGCCAGGAACGGATCGGATGCCGGCGAGGGCGCGTTGGCGGCCGACCAAAACGATAGCCGAATTAACTAATTAGATAATTGCCGATCACTGAATCGATAAACCGCCCAGAAAGGCTTTCTGAATCGTTCCTGTGAGTGAACGGACATACTCCCGATTTACCGCGGGTATGTCACCCACGTTAACCTCAGTACAGGGCCGACCGTGACCGCCGGGTTTTGTGTCCTGGCTGAAACTACGCAGGAGAATTTGATGACCGCAGCGACCATTCCAGGTCTGGACACCGCACCGACTAAGCACGAGGGGCTACTTGCCTGGGTCCAGGAGGTCGCCGAACTGACACAGCCCGACCGAGTCGTGTTTGCCGATGGCTCCGACGAGGAGTTCGATCGGCTGTGCGCGCACCTGGTCGACGCCGGCACGTTCAAACGCCTCAACGACGAAAAGCTGCCCAACTCCTACCTGGCGCTGTCCGACCCGTCCGACGTGGCGCGGGTGGAATCCCGCACCTTTATATGTAGCGAGCGGGAAATCGACGCCGGGCCCACCAACAACTGGATGGACCCGTTCGAGATGCGGACCATCCTGACATCGCTCTACCGCGGCTCGATGCGCGGCCGGACCATGTGGGTCGTCCCCTTCTGCATGGGCCCGCTGGGCGCGGAGGATCCGAAGCTCGGCGTGGAGATCACCGATTCCGAGTACGTCGTCGTCTCGATGCGCACGATGACCCGGATGGGCACGGCGGCGCTCGAGAAGATGGGTGACGACGGCTTCTTCGTCAAGGCGCTGCACTCGATCGGCGCGCCGCTGGAGCCAGGCCAGAAGGATGTGCCCTGGCCGTGCAACGAGACGAAGTACATCACCCACTTCCCCGAGACCCGCGAGATCTGGAGCTACGGCTCCGGCTACGGCGGCAACGCGCTGCTGGGCAAGAAGTGCTACTCGCTGCGCATCGCGTCGGCAATGGCGCACGACGAGGGCTGGCTCGCCGAGCACATGCTGATCCTCAAGCTGATCTCGCCGGAGAACAAGGCCTACTACATCGCGGCCGCGTTCCCGTCGGCCTGCGGCAAGACCAACCTCGCGATGCTGCAGCCGACGATTCCGGGCTGGCGCGCGGAGACGCTCGGCGACGACATCGCGTGGATGCGGTTCGGCAAGGACGGCCGGCTGTACGCCGTCAATCCGGAGTTCGGCTTCTTCGGTGTCGCGCCCGGCACGAACTGGAAGTCGAATCCGAACGCGATGAAGACGATCGCGAAGGGCAACACCGTGTTCACCAATGTGGCGCTGACGGACGACGGCGACGTGTGGTGGGAAGGCCTCGAGGGCGATCCGCAGCACCTGATCGACTGGAAGGGCCGCGATTGGACGCCCGACTCGGATGAGAAGGCCGCGCATCCGAATTCGCGGTACTGCACGCCGATGGCGCAGTGCCCGACGCTGGCACCGGAGTGGGACGATCCGCAGGGTGTGCCGATCTCGGCGATCCTGTTCGGTGCCCGGCGTAAGACGACGGTGCCGCTGGTGACGCAGGCCAGCGACTGGCAGCACGGCGTGTTCATCGGCGCGACGATGGGCAGCGAGCAGACCGCCGCCGCCGAGGGCAAGGTCGGTACCGTGCGCCGCGACCCGATGGCGATGCTGCCGTTCCTTGGCTACAACGTCGGCGACTACTTCCAGCACTGGATCGATCTGGGCAAGAATTCCGACGAGTCCAAGCTGCCGAAGATTTTCTTCGTCAACTGGTTCCGCCGCGGCGACGACGGACGCTTCCTGTGGCCGGGCTTCGGCGAGAACAGCCGCGTGCTCAAGTGGGCGATCGAGCGGATCGAGGGCAGGGCCAACGGCCGGACCACCCCGATCGGCACCGTGCCGACCGCCGAAGATCTCGACCTGTCCGGACTGGATGTCGATGCGGCGGATGTCGACGCGGCGCTGGCCGTGAACCCGGCCGAGTGGCGCGAAGAGATCCCGCTGATCGAAGAGTGGTTCGAGTTCGTCGGCGAGAAGCTGCCGACCGGCATCAAGGACGAGTTCGATGCGCTGAAGCACCGGTTGGCCGAAGCCGACTAGTTGCGTAACTAGCGCGAGCTGGGCCCCCGCGCAAGCTGGGGAACGTAAATGGCCCCGAAATCACAATGATTCGGGGCCCTCTATGTCTTCTCACCAAGAAACACGACCCTCTTGACACCTGTCAAGTTCGGTCGTCGTAAAGTCGGCCCATGCAGATTCGCGAGCACGCCGAGGCCAATCCGGACAAGCCTGCTGTCATCATCCATCCGTCGGGGACGGTGCTGACATTCGCCGAGCTCGAAGCGCGCGCCAACCGCCTCGCCCACTTCTTCCGGAAGCATGGTCTGCGCGAGG
>JBKOYU010000562.1:0-6264 GCA_046725575.1 Actinomycetota bacterium
AGGTTCTCGGCGCCGAGAATCCTTGCTAGGCAAAGTGTGGTTTGCACAACCAGCCCGTGCTCTCGTGATCGAGATGGCATGCGATCACAGGTCGCGGCAGCTTGATACGAAATCGGCAATGAGATGGGAGTCAACGCTGAATCGGGCGCAGCTTCAACGGCCGCGTTCACGTGGTCGGCCAGGATCTTGTTGAAGCCACTACATTCGGTGTTGCGGGTGTTGGCGTACAACGCACACATCCGATCGCCCCACTTCTTGAAGTACAAGACGGGTACCTCGCACATGATCCGGTCGCTGACTCTCATCGACACCGATCCGATCCTGTTGGGCGCCAAGCCGTAACGTTACGAGACGTGCATGTTTCTCGTCACACTCAGCGTGGTCCTTGGGCTAATGCAGGTCTATCTTTGGTGCGTTCAGCTGCTGCGGATCTTCGCCGGCATCGACGGTAGTCGCCGCTTCGGGTCGTGATCGCCTCGGTGATGAGGCAATATCAGAGGGGTTATCCACGTGCGTGCTTCGACAGATGCCTGGTCTGGGCGGTGTCGGAGTGCCGATTTCGTCATCACAAACATTGGCGAATCATTTTGCGCCGCACGGGTTCACGGAAACGCGCGTGGACAGCGTGGTATAGCGCTGGTGGCGCGCCGAATGCGCGAAGGCCACGTGAATGCGAGTCATTCGTCGTCCCACAGGAGCAGTTGACGAACCGCCGGGCGGGGCCCGTATTGCCGCAGCATCTGGCTGGCAGGGCGCGGGCGCACCCGTTGCGGCCACCAGAACCAGCGGCCGAGAAGCGCTGCGATCGACGGAGTCATGAACGAGCGCACGATCAGCGTGTCGAACAGCAGACCTAACCCGATTGTCGTCCCGATCTGACCGAGAACCCGTAGATCGCTGAAGACGAACGAGGCCATGGTGAAGGCAAATACCAGACCGGCGGCGGTGACAACTCCGCCGGTGCCGGCCATGGCACGGATGATGCCGGTGTTGAGTCCGGCGCCTATCTCTTCCTTGAATCGGGAGATCAGCAGCAGGTTGTAGTCCGATCCCACTGCCAGCAGCAGGATTACGGCCAGCGCCAGCACGACCCAGTACAACGGGATACCCAGGATGTGTTGCCAGACCAGTACCGAAAGCCCAAACGACGCGCCCAACGACAGCGCCACGGTGCCGACGATGACCAGCGCGGCGACCAAGCTTCGCGTGATGATCATCATGATGAGCAAGATCAGGCTGAGCGCGGCGATGCCGGCGATCATCAGGTCGTATTTGGCCATGTCTTGGATGTCTTTGTAAGTCGCCGCGGTGCCGCCGAGGTAGATGTTGGCGCCCGCCAACGGGGTTCCCTTGACGGCCTCGGCCGCGGCGTGCTTGATCGCGTCGATGTGCGAGATGCCTGCGGGGGTAGCGGGATCGGTGTCGTGGGTGATGATCATGCGGGCGGCCTTGCCGTCGGGCGAGAGGAACAGTTTGAGGCCGCGCTGGAATTCGGAGTTGCTGAAGGCCTCCGGCGGCAGGTAGAAGGAGTCGTCGGTCTTGGCGGCGTCAAACGCCGCGCCTAGGGCGGTCGCGTTTTGCAGCGCTGCCGCGGTCTGGTCGTAGATTCCCGACTGGGTGGCGTAGTTCGTCATCGCCAGGTTTCGATTGGTCTGCTGACTGGCGATCTGCGGTGGGATCAGTTCCAACAGTTTCGGCTGGAGCGTATCCAACTTGTCCAGACTCGCCGTGACATTTGCCAACTGTTCGGTGAGTGCGTCGATCCCGTCGAGCGCGTCAAAGAGGGATCGCAGCGCCCAGCAGATCGGGATGTCGAAACAGTGCGGCTCCCAATAGAAGTAGTTGCGCAGCGGCCGGAAGAAGTCGTCGAAGTTGGCGATCTTGTCGCGCAGGTCCTGCGCTACTGTGACGGTTTGGTGAAACGCTTCGACCTGGTCGTGCGTGGCGGCGACGCTCTGCTGCTGCAGGGCATACTGCTGTCGCAGAATGCCGATCGTCTTGTCGATCTCGGCAGCCTGTTTGAGTAAGTCGGCAGCGCGGTCTTGCTGGTATTTGAGGTTCTCGATCTGGCCAGTGCTTTGCGCGCTGATTTGAAACGGGATCGAGGTGTGGTCCAGTGGGGTTCCTAGCGGGCGGGTGATGGACTGCACCTGGGCGATGCCCGGGGTGTGGAAGACGGCCTTGGCGACTCTCTCCAAGAGGATCATGTTGGCCGGATTCCGCAGATCATGGTCGGTCTCGATCATCAGCAGTTCGGGATTGAGCCGGGCCTTCGAAAAGTGGCGCTCGGCGGCCGTGTAGCCGACGTTGGACGGCGCACTGGCCGGCATGTAGGAGCCGACGTCGTAGCTGGTCTTATAGGCGGGCAGGGCGAGTAGGCCGATCAGGGCCACCGCGCTGGTCACTACGAGAATGGGTCCGGGCCAGCGGACGATGGCCGTTCCGATTCGTCGCCAACCCCGTGTCCTCACGGTGCGCTTGGGTTCCAACAGGCCGAAGCGGCTGCCGATGGTTAGCACGGCAGGGGCCAGGGTGAGCGCGGCCACCAACGCCACGAGGACGCCGATCGCCGCCGGAATGCCGAGGCTTTGAAAATACGGCATTCGGGTAAAGCTCAGGCAGTAGACCGCGCCGGCAACGGTCAGCCCTGACCCCAAGACGACGTGGGCGGTCCCGCGATACATGTTGTAGAAGGCTGTTTGGCGATCCTGGCCGACGGTGCGCCCTTCGTGATAGCGGCCGAGGACAAAGATTGCGTAGTCGGTGCCGGCGGCGATGACCAGTAGCGTGAGCAGGTTGGTCGAGTACGTTGAGAGCCCGATGAACCCGGAGTTGGCCAGAAAGGCGACGATTCCGCGGGCCGCGGCCATTTCAACGAGGACGGTGACAAGCACCAGAATCGTGGTGACCAGCGAGCGGTAGACGAGGAGCACCATTATTGCGATCACCAGGATGGTTAATGTGGTGACTTTCGCGGTGCCTTTGTTGCCCACTTCGAATTGGTCGGCGATTTGCGGTGCCGGGCCGGTGACATACGCCTTGACGCCGGGCGGTGGCGGCGTGTGGTTCACGATGTCGCGGACCGCGTCGACGGACTCCAGGGACCGCGCTTCGCCTTGATTACCGGCGAGAAATACTTGAACGTAGGCGGCCTTGCCGTCGCTACTTTGTGAGCCTGCCGCGGTCAGCGGATCCCCCCAGAAGTCCTGGATGTGCTGGACGTGCTTGCGATCCTGTGAGATGCGTTGGATCAGGTTGTCGTAGAAGCGGTGCGCGTCGGCGCCAAGCGGCTTTTCGCCTTCCAGCACGATCATTGCCGCACTGTCGGAATCGAACTCGTGGAACACCTGGCCGATGCGTTTGAATGCCTGCAGCGACGGTGCATCGGGAGAGCTCAGGGCCACGTTGTGGGCTTGGCCGACCTTCTCCAACTGGGGTACGAGAACATTGGTGATCGCGGCGACGGCCAGCCAGAACAGCACGATCGGCACCGAAAGCCAGCGGATTGTTCGCGCGATTGTCTGCGGTAACGACCGGCGTGAGACGTGCTGGTTGCTCATCCCGACTTGTCCAGGCAATAGACGTAGGCGTTCATTGTGTTGACCGATCTCTCGTCTTTGACCACGCCGTCGATGGTGATTCGGCAGCCGATTGAATCGCTATTACCTTGAGCCACAACGTTAACGAACACTGCTGGATCGGTTGTGGTGGTGTCGTACGACCACGGCAGGGACGCGTCGTCAACACGCTGGGGCTGTGCATCGACGTCCAGATAGTTGATCGTCGCGAGGGTGCCCGGCGCGCCGAACACCTCGAGGACCACATGTTTGGGGTTGAAAGGAACGATCTCATTTGAAACAGCACCGGCAGTCGACGTCTTGTTGTGAGAGCCAAAGACACCGTGCAGCCGATACACGGTAAACCCCGCCACGGCGACCACCGCGAGGGCGACCAGCAGCATCCACCCCCGCTTGACCAGGCTGCCAATCGAAATCCTATGCACCCGTTAGCCTTTCGATAACCGGTGACACGATCGCTAGGGAGGACGGGTCCTTTCGTTCATCGAACAAGATCGACCGTTCTATGACGGTACGGTACGGTACGGGACCGCCCGGGACAAGACGTCATGAAGCGCGCATCCGCCGAGACGGTGCCCACCGCCGTGATGCGGCGTCCGCGTATCGAAGGTGCGGCGTCTTACCCGATGGGTCGAGTGAGGCTGGGGATGATGACGTCGTCGACGAGGGTTCGCACGGTGTGCTGAGTGGGGGGCCGGTTCGAGATGATCGATCGGAAGATCAGGTAGCCGGGCATCAGGTCCCAGAGTTCGTCGCTGATCGCGGCGTCGTCGATCTCACCACGGTCGACGGCCTGTCGCAGGATCAGCTCAATCAAGGCTTTCCGCTGGTCGAGGAACTGGTGCTGCATCGCGTCGCGCAGCGCGGGGTCGCGGGACACCTCGACGAGCACTGCGCGGATGGTGGTGGAGTGCTGGCGGGCCTGTTCGCATATCAGTTCGCCGAGGCGCAGCAAATCGCCCCGTAGTGTGCCGGTCTCGGGAGGCACCGCAACCTGGCGGATGCCCTCGATGAAGGCAGCCAGCACCAATTCGCCTTTCGACGGCCAGCGCCGGTACACCGTAGCTTTGCTCGCGCGGGCGGCGGCCGCGACAGCGTCCAGCGTCAACCGGTCGTACCCGTGCTGCTGCAACAGCCGCAGCGTGACAGCGAGCAGTTCTGTCTCCCGCCGCGACCACGGCGAGGACTCCGCGGTGTAGTCGGCAATCCCGGTCACAGCGCCCACCATAGAACCGTTGTGGCAGTACGGTCCAGGACCGTACGCTGTAGAAGACGGCGTGCCACGGAGTGAAGAACGTTTCGAGCGTGGTGAGATTCGAGTGCGCCCAGGCGTCGAGTGTCAGGACGCCGAGAAGCCAGCCTGACAACAGCGACATCACGATGTTGTCGCCCCGCGAAGCGCGTGGTCGCGGCCGGTCCCGGTCACCGATGACGTTGCGCAACCACCCACCAGCCCGAGTCATGAAATCGAGATCGGTCACATTCGCAATCTTCCAGGAAGACCCGGATGGCGGTCCCGTCCGAGCTCCTAGCCTTCGGGATAGAAGAGGAACAACGAGCACCCTTGCGCCGACTGCGGCACGTGCCATGAACCAGCCGGCGCGTGCAAAAAAGTGCCGGCCGGATAGTCGTTCACTCCGTCATTGAGCACACCCGAGATCACGTAGACCTCCTCGGGCCCAGGACTGTGGTGATCTTCTTTGCCCCAGACCGCGCCCGGTTCGATCTCGGTGATGACGGCCTTGGCTCCGTTGTCGCCTTCCCACAGCAGTTTGACGGTGATGCCAGGGAACGGCCGCATGGGTGCGATGTCGTCGGCATGCACCCAGGTGTACCCGGGAGCGTTCGGCCCGAACTGTGAAATGTCGCCTTCGGATTTACTCACATTGCTACGCAACCACATTCGTGCGACGTTTGTTTCACCATCGGCGGGATATCGGCTGGTATCGATGTCTGTTGAGGACAAGCGCCAGGAGTCGACGGTAGCCACCGAAATATTTGCTGGTTTGTGACGGGTGCCGCTGCTACCCTGGTTCTATGACTGTTTTCCGCCACGACTATGACTTGCTCGCCGTGATGCCGGGCGCATCCACGGGTGGCTTTGTCGTGCGCGGGCACAAGTAGCGCGATAGCCGCCGTCTGGCAGATGTCGGAGCGTCGCAGCTCCAGGCAACCCAGATGCTTCCCGTTATTCCGCCAACCTTTCGCCCCAGCAGTGGGCGTGTGCCCAGGCTGGAAGCAACGGCCTGAAGAAAATTCTCCGTTAGCTGAGTTGGGATAGCACCAGATTCTTAATCTAGGGACGGGGGATCGAAACCCTCACGGTGCACCACCTTTTCATGTCCACAAGCCGGTGAGGTGTAACGGGATGCACGTCAGTCTTCCAAACTGAAAGTAGCGAGTTCGAGGCTCGTCACCGGTTCGATACGGATGTAGCTCAACTGGTAGAGCATCGGTCTCCAAAGCCGCGTGCGGAGGTTCAAGTCCTTCCATCCGTGCCAGCGGGATGTGGCGCAACTTGTGAAGCGCACCTGGTTTGGGACCAGGAGGTTGCACGTTCGAATCGTGTCATCCCGACCAAAGCCCCTGTAGCTCAATTGGTAGAGCAACGGTCTCCAAAACCGCAAAGTGGAGGTTCGAATCCTTCCATCCGTGCCACGCGGGATGTGGCGCAACTTGGTTAGCG
>JBKOYU010000135.1:0-3705 GCA_046725575.1 Actinomycetota bacterium
ATCGGCTTCGACATGGGCGGCACCTCCACCGACGTGTCGCACTACGCCGGCGACTACGAGCGGGTGTTCACGACCGAGGTGGCCGGGGTGCGGCTGCGCGCCCCGATGCTGGACATCCATACGGTCGCCGCGGGCGGTGGCTCGATCCTGCACTTCGACGGCGGCCGCTATCGGGTCGGCCCGGACTCCGCGGGCGCTGACCCTGGCCCGGCCTGTTACCGCGGCGGCGGCCCGCTCGCAGTCACCGACGCGAACGTGATGCTCGGCCGCATCCAGCCGGCGCACTTCCCGGCCGTATTCGGTTCGAGCGGTGATCAGCCGCTGGACGACGAGATCGTGCGGCAGAAATTCACCGAGCTGGCCGCCGACATCCGGGCGGCCACGGGCGATGACCGGTCGCCCGAGCAGGTCGCCGAAGGGTTTCTGCAGGTCGCGGTCGCCAACATGGCGAACGCCGTCAAGAAGATATCCGTGCAGAAGGGGCATGACGTCACCCGTTATGTGCTGACCACGTTCGGCGGCGCCGGCGGGCAGCACGCGTGCGCCGTAGCGGACGCGCTCGGTATCCGCACAGTGCTCGTCCCGCCGATGGCCGGCGTGCTGTCTGCGCTCGGGATCGGACTGGCCGACACCACCGCGATGCGGGAGCAGTCCGTAGAGATCCGACTGGACACCGTCGCCCTTGAGAAGCTGGGCACGGTGGCGGACTCCCTCGAGCAGACCACCCGGGCCGAGCTACTCGACGAGGGTATTCCGGCCGAGCGCATTCAGGTGGTCCGCCGGGCGCATCTGCGATACGAGGGCACGGACACCGCCCTGCCGGTCGAACTGGCCGACGTTGAGGCGATGACGGCGGCGTTCGAGGCGAGTCACCGCGCGACGTACTCGTTCCTGATGGACCGTCCTCTGATCGCCGGCGCGATCTCGGTCGAAGCGACGGGCCTTACGGAGCAACCCGACCTATCCCACCTGGGCGATGAGGTGACCGACGTCGACTCGTCAGACACCGTCCGGGTTTACTCAGGCGGAGCGTGGCGCGGTGCCCCGTTGCGTCACCGGGAGCGGATGCGGCCGGGGGACACCGCGACCGGCCCGGCGATCATCGCCGAGGCCAACGCCACCACCGTCGTCGACGACGGCTGGCAGGCGACGATGACCGACTCCGGGCACTTGGTCGTCGAGCGGGTGGTCGCCCCCGCAGCGCCCGACGCCGGCACAGAGGCAGATCCAGTGCTGCTGGAGATCTTCAACAACCTCTTCATGTCGATCGCCGAGCAGATGGGATTCCGGCTGGAAGCCACCGCCCAGTCGGTGAATATCCGTGAGCGACTTGACTTCTCGTGCGCGCTGTTCGATCCGGATGGCAATCTCGTGGCCAATGCCCCGCACATTCCTGTGCACCTCGGATCGATGGGCACGACCGTCAAGGAAGTGATCCGCCGTCGTGCGGGCGGAATGAAGCCGGGGGACGTGTACGCCGTCAACGACCCGTACCACGGCGGCACCCACCTGCCGGACATCACCGTGATCACCCCGGTCTTCAACAGCGCGGGTGAGCTGGGGGCACTCCCCTCGCAAGCGGTGGGCCCACCCGCTCGCGGGAGCGTCCTGTTCTATGTCGCCTCGCGTGGACACCACGCCGAGATCGGCGGGATCACCCCCGGGTCGATGCCCGCTAACAGCAGCGAAATCCACGAAGAGGGCGTGCTTTTCGACAATTGGCTGCTCGCGGAGAACGGACGACTCCGCGACGGGGAGACCCGCCGGCTGCTCACCGAATCGCCGTGCCCATCCCGCAATCCCGACACCAACCTCGCCGATCTGCGCGCGCAGATCGCCGCGAATCAGAAGGGTGTCGACGAGGTCGGCAAGATGATCGACCACTTCGGCCTCGATGTGGTCCAGGCTTACATGCGGCACGTCCAAAACAATGCCGAGGAATCGGTCCGCCGCGTCATTGACAGGCTCGACGACGGTGAGTACCGCTACCAGATGGATTCCGGCGCAACGATTGCCGTCCGCGTCACGGTCGACCGCGCCGCCCGCAGCGCGACTCTCGACTTTGCCGGAACCTCGCCTCAGTTGGACACGAACTTCAATGCGCCGTCCTCGGTCGTGACTGCCGCAGTGCTGTACGTGTTCCGCACCCTGGTCGCCGACGACATTCCGCTCAACGACGGCTGTCTGCGTCCGTTGCGGATCGTGATCCCGGAAGGTTCGATGCTCGCGCCGACGTACCCTGCTGCGGTTGTCGCCGGCAATGTCGAGACGTCACAGGCGATCACCGGCGCGCTGTTCGCCGCGCTACAGGTACAGGCCGAAGGCTCAGGCACGATGAACAACGTCACATTCGGGAACAAGCGGCACCAGTATTACGAAACGATCGGATCCGGATCCGGGGCCGGTGACGGGTTCGACGGGGTGTCGGTGGTGCAGACGCACATGACCAACTCTCGGCTCACCGATCCCGAAGTGCTCGAATGGCGTTTCCCAGTTTTATTGCGGGAGTTTGCGATTCGGCGCGGCAGCGGTGGCGCCGGCCGATGGCGCGGCGGTGATGGCGCGGTCCGTCGCATCGAGTTCACCGAGCCAATGACCGTGAGTACGTTGTCGGGTCATCGGCGAGTCGCTCCCTACGGCATGGCTGGAGGTGCGCCAGGGGATCTCGGTCGCAACCATGTGGAACGCGCCGACGGCAACACTACCGAGCTAGCGGGGTGCGACTCCGCCGAAGTGCAGCCCGGCGACACCCTGGTGATTGAAACCCCCGGCGGCGGCGGGTACGGCAGCCCGGACTAACTTCGAGTGGCCGCTCAACACACGCCTTCGGCGCGAAACGCGTGACACAACTAGCCACTCGGCGCTCGCGCAGCCTCTAACGCCGGAAAAGCTTGTTTCCCAGCCACACCACCGGGTCGTACTTGCGGTCCACCGCGCGCTCCTTCAGCGGAATCAGCGCATTGTCGGTGATCTTGATGTGCTCGGGGCACACCTCGGTGCAGCACTTGGTGATGTTGCAGAAGCCCAGCCCGTTTTCCTCCTGTGCCTGCACGGGACGACGGTCCAGCGTGTCCAGCGGATGCATGTCGAGTTCGGTCTGGCGCATCAAGTAGCGAGGACCCGCGAACGCCTTCTTGTTCTCGTCGTGATCACGCACCACGTGACAGGTGTTCTGACACAGGAAGCACTCGATGCACTTGCGGAACTCCTGCGAGCGCTCCACGTCGACCTGCTGCATCCGGTACCGGCCCGGCTCCAGGCCGGGCGGCGGCGCGAACGCGGGCGTCTCGCGCGCCTTGACGTAGTTGAACGACACGTCGGTGACCAGGTCGCGGATGACGGGGAACGTGCGCAGCGGGGTGACGGTGATCGTCTCGTCGTCGCCGAACGTGGACATCCGGGTCATGCAGCCCAGCCGCGGCTTGCCGTTGATCTCCATGGAGCAGGAGCCGCACTTGCCGGCCTTGCAGTTCCACCGCACCGCGAGGTCGGGCGCCTGGGTCGCCTGCAACCGGTGGATCACGTCGAGGACGACCTCGCCCTCGTTGACTACGACCTGGTAGTCCTCGAGCTGGCCGCCGGCGTCGTCGCCGCGCCAGACCCGGAAGTGGCGCTTCTCGCCCATCTCAGGCACCGTCCTTGTTCGCGGCGGCAGGGCGCTCGGTGCCCGGCACGTCGATCTTCGCGAGTTCTTCCTCGGTGAGG
>JBKOYU010000857.1:0-3553 GCA_046725575.1 Actinomycetota bacterium
GGGGCACTCCAAGGTGTCGATGACGCAAGACCGCTACATGGCCCGCGGCCGACTGCATACCGAGGTAGCAGCATTGCTGGACCGCACCATAAGCGATGAATAAACGATGGATTGATTCGTTGAGCGTGGCTAAGCACCATCGCTGACCTGTGCGCCGTCAGGGTTTCGAACCCCGGACCCGCTGATTAAGAGTCAGCTGCTCTACCAACTGAGCTAACGGCGCTGCGTGTGCGACAATAACAGGCCGCGTGGCGCAGGGTGAAATTCGACCGCTCGCCGCCGCTGGGAGCGAAGCTGCAGTCGCGCCTCCAGCTAAATTTGCCCTTAGACTATTGCCAAGAATCGTCTGTCCGTGGGTCCTGGTTGCGAAATGGAGCAAAGAATGTGGCAGGTCCAGAGGGTGGCCCGTCCGCGTTGGATGTCACCGGCCGAGCGGCTCCCGCGTCGTACGCCTGCCTGGTGGGTGGCCGCGGCACTGATTCCCGCCATCGTGGTCGGGCTGAGCGCCTGCAGTAGCAAGCCCGCCCCGCCGCAGCCCCAGGTCATCACCGATAAGGGCACGCCCTACGGGGACCTGCTGGTGCCCAAGCTCACCGCGTCCGTCAAGGACGGAGCCGTCGGCGTGAGCGTCGAGTCGCCCGTGACGGTCAGCGCCGAGGACGGCGTGCTGGGCGCCGTGACCATGGTCAACGAGGACGGCACTCCCGTCGCCGGCCAGCTCAGCCCCGACGGCCTGACGTGGTCCACGGCCGAGCCGCTGGGCTACAACAAGAGCTACACCTTGAATGCGCAGTCGCTCGGCCTCGGTGGAGTCACCAGCCAGCAGATGACATTCCAGACGCATTCGCCGGAAAACCTGACGATGGCCTATGTCTTGCCCAACGAAGGCGAGGTCGTCGGCGTCGGCCAGCCGGTTGCCGTCCAATTCGACGAGAACATCCCGAATCGGTTGGCGGCGCAGAAGGCGATCAAGGTCACCACCAACCCGCCCGTCGAGGGCGCGTTCTATTGGCTCAACAACCGCGAAGTGCGTTGGCGCCCAGCCCAATACTGGAAGCCCGGCACGACCGTCGACGTCGCGGTCAATACCTACGGCGTCGACCTCGGCGACGGGCTGTTCGGCCAGGAGAACGTCACCACGCACTTCACCATCGGCGACGAGGTCATCGCGACGGCCGACGACAACACCAAGATCGTGACCGTCCGTCGCAACGGTGAGGTCGTCAAGACGATGCCGACTTCGATGGGCAAGAACAGCACGCCCACCAACAACGGCGTCTACATGGTCGGTAACCGGTTCAGCCACATCGTCATGGATTCGTCGACTTATGGCGTGCCGGTCAACTCGCCCAACGGGTATCGCACCGACGTGGACTGGGCGACGCAGATCAGCTACAGCGGCATCTTCGTGCACTCCGCGCCGTGGTCGGTCGGCAGCCAGGGGCACTCGAACACCAGCCACGGCTGCCTCAACGTCAGCCCGAGCAACGCCGTCTGGTTCTACGACAACACCAAACGCGGCGATATCGTCGAGGTGATCAACACCGTGGGATCGACGATGCCCGGAACCGATGGCCTGGGCGACTGGAACATCCCGTGGGAGCAATGGAAAGCGGGCAACGCCAACATCTGACGTTGCCCGCTTAAACCGGGTGGCTGACGGGACTCGAACCCGCGACAGCCAGGATCACAACCTGGTGCTCTACCAACTGAACTACAGCCACCATCGCCGCCTAGCCATCCGGCACATGCGGCGTCGTCGATATTAGCCGCTCGGGCGCTCCGCAGCCGAATCGATTACCTCCGCGGTGCCACTCGAGGGCCCGAGTTCGGCGGCGATCTCCGCGATCTCGCTGGTCGACGGGCCCGGCAGCGGCACAAACGCGGTCCGGCGGTAGTACTTCAGCTCGCGGATCGATTCGTGGATGTCCGCCAATGCGCGATGGGAAAGGCCCTTCTCGGGCTGGCCGAAATAGATGCGGGGGTACCAGCGCCGGCACAACTCCTTGATGGAGCTGACGTCGATCATCCGGTAGTGCAGGTAATCATCGAGTTTGGGCATGTCCCTGGCGATGAAGCCGCGGTCGGTGGCGATCGAGTTGCCGGCCAGTGGAGCGGTCTTGGCCTGTTTGACGTGGGTGCGGATGTAGTCGAGCACCAGCTCCTCGGCCGCGGCCACGTCGATGGTCGACGCGCGTACCTCCTCGATCAGGCCCGAGCGTGTGTGCATCTCGTTGACCACTGGGATCATCGACGACAACGCCGCGTCGTCGGCGTGGATGACCACGTCGATGCCGTCGCCAAGGATGTTGAGGTCGGCGTCGGTGACCAGCACCGCGATCTCGATGAGCCGGTCGGCCTTGAGGTCGAGGCCGGTCATCTCACAGTCGATCCACACCAGTTCTTCACGCACAGGCCTCACAGTAAGCCGTCGGGCGACAGCCAGCCGCCCACACCCACCCGGGGGGTCTTGGCCAGTAATGTTCGGACCGTGACCACGAGTCGACAGCCACCCCAGCCCGGCAGATCGCCGCAGGTTATGCCACCCAAGGCTCGGCGTTGGAACTGGGCACCGTCGCCGTCGACGGGGCTTGTGACCCGACCGCGCAGGTGCGTATCCCGCTGGCCACCGTCAACCGCCACGGCCTGGTCGCGGGTGCAACCGGTACCGGCAAGACGAAGTCACTGCAGGTGATCGCCGAACAGCTGTCCGCGGCCGGTGTTCCGGTGCTGATGGCTGACGTCAAGGGCGACCTGTCGGGGCTATCGCGGCCCGGCGAGGCAAACGACAAGACGCAGCAGCGCGCCAAGGACACCGGCGACGATTGGACGCCGACGGCCTTCCCGGTGGAGTTCCTGTCGCTCGGTACTTCGGGCATCGGGGTGCCGGTGCGGGCAACCATCTCCAGCTTCGGGCCGATCTTGCTGTCAAAGGTGCTGGGGCTCAACCCAACTCAGGAGTCGACGCTCGGGCTGATCTTCCGCTGGGCCGACCAGAAGGGACTTTCCCTGCTGGACCTCAAGGACCTGCGGGCGGCCATCCAGTACCTGACCGGCGACGAGGGCAAGGCCGAGCTGAAAGCCCTTGGCGCAGTTTCGCCGACGACCGCCGGGGTGATCCTGCGCGCGCTGGTCAACCTCGAGGCCGAGGGAGCCGACACCTTCTTCGGGGAGCCCGAGCTGGAGCCAAAGGACTTGCTGCGCACCGACGCACAGGGCCGCGGCATCATCACCCTGCTCGAACTGGGCAACCAGGCCGCCCGGCCGGTGATGTTCTCGACGTTCCTGATGTGGGTGCTTGCCGACCTGTTCACCACGCTGCCCGAGGTTGGCGACGTCGACAAGCCGAAGCTGGTATTCGTCTTCGACGAGGCCCACCTGCTGTTCACCGATGCGTCGAAGGCATTCCTGGAGCAGGTCGAGCAGACCGTGAAGCTGATCCGCTCGAAGGGCGTCGGCGTGTTCTTCTGCACGCAGCTGCCGACCGATGTGCCGAACGACGTGCTCTCGCAGCTGGGCGCTCGCATTCAGCATGCCCTGCGCGCGTTCACGC
>JBKOYU010000906.1:0-2813 GCA_046725575.1 Actinomycetota bacterium
TGACATGTACGTAAATCATAGGGTGACCATGACCGATGTCTGTCATTTGCCGGCTCACGAGTTGGTGCGTCTGATGTCGAGCCAGACGGTGTCGTGCCCCGAGGTGATCGAGGCGCACCTTGTACGCATCGACGCCGTCAACCCCGCGCTCAATGCGCTCGTGAAAGCCGTCGACCCCGACAGCTGTCTCAAAGCCGCGGACCAAGCGGACGGCCGCGCCGCCCGCGAGGGGGCGAATCCAACAACAATCTCTACGGCCGCACCAACAATCCCTACGATCTGGCGAGGACTCCAGGCGGCAGCATCCGCCAGCTGTGTCACAACACCGGCATCGCCGGGCTCAAGCCCACGCACGGCCGAATCCCGAGGACCGGCAGCGTTTTCGGCGATGCGCTGGGCGTGTTCGGCCCGTTCAACTGCTACGGACCGTTGGCTCGAACAGTCGAGGACCTATACCTGGGTCTGTCGATCATGAACGGCCCGGATCTGCAGGATCCCTACGCCGTGCCTGCTCCGCTGGGCCGCCCGGGCGATGTCGACCTCGGATCCCTACGGGTCGCAACGTATCTCGATGACGGCATCTCGCCGCCGGCCGACGACGTGGCCGGCGTCGTCGAAGCGGCGGCCCAGGCGATAACGCGCCGGGCATTTGGAGAAGGTCTTCGGCGGTTGGTGGCCTCCGCCTGTGGCCGCATAGAGTCGAGAGTCATGCGCTTTGGATTCTTCATCCCGCAAGGCTGGCGACTCGACCTCGTTGACATTCCCACTGACAAGCACTGGCAGGTGATGCGCGACCTCGCCGCCTACGCCGACGACGGCGCGTGGGACTCGCTGTGGGTCTACGACCATTTCCACACCGTGCCGGTGCCGACGCATGAGGCCACTCACGAGGCGTGGTCGCTGATGTCGGCCTACGCGGCGACCACGTCGCGGATCAAGCTCGGCCAGATGTGCACGGCGATGGGCTACCGCAACCCGGTGTATCTGGCCAAGGTCGCCGCCACCGCTGACATCATCTCCGGCGGCCGGGTACAGATGGGTATTGGCGGCGGCTGGTATCAACACGAGTGGGAGGCCTACGGCTACGGATTCCCGTCCGCTGGTGTCCGGCTCGGCATGCTGGACGAGGGTGTCCGGATCATGCGCGACGCCTGGCGCGACGGCGAGGTCAGCCTCGAGGGCAAGCACTACCAGGTCGACGGCGCGATCGTGGAGCCAAAGCCGTTGCAGGACGGCGGCCTTCCGATGTGGATCGCCGGCGGCGGCGAGAAGGTGACGCTGCGCATCGCCGCCAAGTACGCGCAGTACACCAACTTCACCTCCGAACCAGACGGGTTTGCGCACAAGTCGCAGGTGCTGGCCGACCACTGCCGCGACGTGGGCACCGACTACGACGGGATCGTGCGGTCAGCCAACTTCACCGCCGTGGTTGGCGAGTCTGAGGCCGAGGTCAAGGAGCGCGTCGCTCGGCTGCGCGCCCGGCAGGTGGCCAAGGCGAACGAGGCCGCCGTCGACAGCATGCTGGCCATGGCCACCTCACCCGACGCCGCATCAGGAACACCGGAGCAGATCATCGAGAAGCTGAAGCGGATGCGCGAGCTCGGTTGTGAGTACGCGATTCTCTACTTCCCCGAGGCCGCCTACGACCGGTCGGGCATCGAGCTGTTCGAGCGCGAGGTCATCCCTGCGCTGGGCTAGACCGCGGGTGACGCCTGGTAGTGCAGGATGCGCCAGCCGGCCTCGGTGCGTATGACGAGCACGCCCAAGTTCAAGCTCACGATGGCCCCATCAGGGAACGTGAAGTCGGCGCGAACGTAGCCCAGCACCAAATCTTCTGCAGCCCTGCGCGTTTCCATAATTCGGTAGCTGACCGACATGCCAAGCGGCTGGCTGTCGTAATACTTGGCGACCCCTTCGCGGCCCACGCTGTACGGGCGCAGCCCTTGAAATATCGCGTCCTCGGTGAACACCGCCGCAACCTTCTGTGGTTCGTGTGCGTCGACGCCGGCCTTCCATTCGTCAAGGACGCCGCGCAGGATCTCAGTGCCCTGCACTTTGACCACCATCCACATGCAGGATCTCGCCGGTGACGAAGGGCGCGTTCTCGAGATACAGGACCGCGTCGACGACATCGTCGATCTCGCCGAGACGACCGACCGGATGCAGTTTGGCCAGGGCGTCGTACGACGACGGATCGTGCATCGGGGTGCGGATCACGCCGAGAGCGACGGCGTTCGCGCGAACACCGCGGCCGGCGTACTCGACCGCCAGCGCCTTTGTCACCGCGTTGAGCCCACCCTTTGTCAGTGACGCCAACGCCGAGGGCACCTGCGAGTTGGCATGGTCGACGAGGCTGGTGGAGATGTTCACGATGTGACCGCCGCCCTGTCGAGACAGCATCGCGGCCACCGCGGCGCGCGAAACCTCGAAGAATCCCCGAAGATTCACTCCCGTGACTGCGTCATAGTCCTCGTCGGTGTAGTCGGTGAACCGCTTGGGAATGAAGATCCCCGCGTTGTTGACCACCGTGTCGACCCGGCCGAACTTCTCCAACGCCGCATCGACGATGCGCTGGCCGACGCCCGGCTGCCCGATGTCGCCGGGCACCGTCACGACCATCGGGTCATCGCTCTCGGCGATGGTCCGGGAGTTGGCGACCACCGCATAACCCAGCTTGCGGTAGGCCGTCACCAGGCTCTCCCCGATTCCCTGAGAGGCACCCGTGATGATGGCCACGCGTTGCGAGTTGCTCATTGTCCGATCCCTTCGTCGTATGGATGCACGCTGCAACGCAGGCTCGGTGCCGGCCGATG
>JBKOYU010000966.1:0-4084 GCA_046725575.1 Actinomycetota bacterium
GCTCTCGGTCAACTCATGGAGTCGGGTCAAGTCGGCGCCCGCGCTGAACACGGCGCCCTCCCCGTACATCACGGCACAACGCAGATTGTCATCTTTGTCGTAACGCGAGTAGATCGCGGACAACTCCGCGAACATCTCAGGCGTCAAGGCATTCCGCTTGTCTGGCCGGTTGAGTCCGATCAGTAACACCTGACCTTGGACCTCGGTGACCACGCCGCCGGTCGCCTGATTCGGTGCTGCCTGCGCCTGGGTTGCACTGCCCGACATATTGCCGTCCCTTCGTCTTGGTGCACCTGATGATAGAGATCGCTCTCTTTTAGGTCAAGGCTCGGCTGGGCGAAGCTGGCCTGGGCCAGACACATGGTGGCGGTCGGGAGGCCCACGATTCCGCCCATGGCGGTCGGGAGGCCCCGAACCGCGCACGACCACCAGATGGCGCGTGGCGGAAGGGCCATCTCGTCGGGCGACAGCAGCTGGCCGGCGCTTTGCGCGGGACTTCACGCGCCCGCGATGAGAAGCGAGAGAGTATTCGCTATCCTGGCTGCATGGCGAGGACTGTCAGACCTGCTCAGGCGCCCCGGGAGCGGCTGATGGCCGCGGCGGAGCTGTTCTATACGGACGGAATCCGCGCTGTGGGCATCAACCGAGTGCTCGAAGAGGCGCAGACTCCAATCATGAGCCTCTACCGGATCTTCGGATCCAAAGAAGGGCTCGTCGAAGAGTTCCTTCATGAAAAAGACAACCGGGTCCGCGCGCTGTTCGAACGCGAGGTCGAGCGCATAGCTGACACGCCGCGGGAACGGGCCCTCGCGATGTTCGACGTCTTGGGGCAGGTGATCGCGCAACCCGACTATCGAGGCTGCACATTCATCAATGTGGCCGTGGAGATGGCGGACTCTGAGCACCCGTTCGTGGGTATCGCACAGTCCCACAAGGAGTTTGTGCGCGGCGCTTTCACCCGTTACCTCACCGAAGCCGGACTCCGAGAGACCGAGCCGTTGGCCAGCCAACTGCTGATGCTCATGAATGGCGTCTTCGTGACCGCGCAGATGCAGTCGAACCACAAGCAGATCGCGTTGCAGGGGCGCATGGCGGCAGAAGTCCTCATCGACGCCGCGCTCGCAGCCCAGGCCGACGGGACCCGGCCGAAGCCGCGCCAGTCACCTCGACGACGTCCCTCTTCTCGATCAAGGCGATGAAGCGATCGTCCCGATCCAGCGGATGCTCGTTCACTTGACTGGTTAGTCTAGACGGATTAGTCTAATCTTGCCTGCAATGAGGGAGTTCGTACGTTCGAGCCGTGCCGCCAACTCGTAGGACGCCTGGCCAAGGTATCGCTCTGTTGCGGATCCATCGAGTATCCACCGAGGTTAGGAAGCACCGGATGACCAACATCGCTCTGGACGTCTACACCTGCGAGTCGTTCGACCTGCCGAACGGAGGGACGTTCTCGCCCACCACCTCGACGCTGATCACTGGAAATACGCAAGCGATACTCGTCGACACCCAGTACAGGGAACCCGACGTGCGCGAAGTGATTCGGCGCATCCAGGCGTCGGGCAAGACTCTGACGACGATATTCATCACCCACGGCCACTTCGACCACTACTTCGGGCTCGAGATCCTGCTCGCGCAGTTTCCGTATGCACGGGCGGTGGCGACTCCGGCCGTCGCCGCGTACATCGGTGGGAATCACAGTGCCGAGCGCAATTTCGCCACGTCCCTTGTCGGCACCCACGCCGTCGACAGCACCTTGGTGCCTCAACCCCTTGAATCTGACACTCTGCAGCTTGACGACACCCTGTTTCGAGTCATCGACCTTGAGCAGGCTGATATCGCTCCCACGTCGATCGTGCATATCCCGTCGATTGGCGCTGTCATCGCAGGGGACGCGATCTACAACGGTGTCAATCCCTTCCTGGCAGCCAGTGGACCTACCGACTGGCCGAAGTGGGTCGCTAGCGTCGACCGGATCGCTGCGCTCAACCCGACGACGGTGATCGCCGGTCATAAGTCACCGGCCCGAGGCGACGACGCGGGGTGCATCGGGGAAACACGCGATTACCTGGCGCAGTTCATCGAGTTTTTCGGCACGAGTGCTGACTCGCGGGAACTGGTCCGGCGTATGCAGGAGCTCTATCCCGACCACGTCAACCCGTCGGCATTGGTGATGTCGGCGGTCACCGCGTTCAAACGAAAGAAGCGCCAGGACGCCTGAGCGGCCACACGGCATTGCTCGCTTCGTCGGCTGAGATAATAGGCGGAGCGGTCTAGACTCGATCGTCAATACATACGAAGTGAGGGGCTTCGCAACTACAGCGGTGTAGGTTCGGATCCTCCTTTACCCGCATTGAAGGTCGAGAGATGAGCACCAAGGACGTAGAGGCCGTATCGCACAAAGAGCGATTGCTTCGGCACGGCATGAAGTTGTTCTACGAACAGGGATTTCACGGCACTACAGTGGACGCTATTCTTGCATCCGCCGAAGTGCCCAAGGGCTCGTTTTATCACCACTTCGGCTCGAAGGACGTTTTTGGTCAGGCGGTTCTCGACCACTATATGCAGTTTCAGATCGACCTCTTCCACAAGTGGGCGGTCAAGAAGAACCTGAGTACATCCGCCAAGCTGGTCGGATACTTCAAAGAGATATCGCAGATATTCGTCAAATCCGGCTACCAGCGTGCGTGCCTGGCTGGCAAGTTCTCTACGGAGGTGGCCGCCGCCTCCGAATCGTTCCGTGAACAGCTGGACAGTCAGATGCGGGCGTGGAAGGGCAGCATCGTCGAGCTGTTGGAGGCAGGCCAGGCCGACGGCGACGTCCGACAAGACCGAACTGCCGAGGATCTCGCCGACGCAGTGCTTTCGCTGATTCAGGGATCACTCGTGATCGCCCTTTCCACAAGGGATAAGCACACGTTGGCCACGGTGGGCACAACCATCAAGAGCGTCATCGAACCGAGCGCTTAACGGCGCGAGGCACCTACCGGAACGTCCCGAAGGCGCCAGGTCGGGCGTTTCGGCGCGTTCTCGGAGAGTCATCAACAACTGTGATGGCCTCTGGCACTTTCACTTTCGCTAGCTTGCGGCGACAGTAAACGCAAGGCTGTCCACATCGCGCCCAGCACCCGGATAAGCATGCACATAGCGCCCGGGTCTGCCTCGGGCTTGACGATCTAGTCTAGACGGTTTAGTCTATGCATCGCGGCGCCGCCGGTGCCATCCAAGACAGTCCGCGATTGTGTCGATCCTCAGGCGCAACGGAATGGAAGAAAGCTACGCATGTCTGAAGCCAACAACCAGCGCGTCGCCATTGTGACCGGCGCAGCACGAGGCATCGGCGCCGCGGTCGCGACACGGCTCGCGGCCGACGGCCACGCTGTGGCCGTCGTCGACCTCGACGAGCAGTCGTGTAAGTCGGTTGCCACCACAATCGCGGACAAGGGCGGCACCGCTGTCGCGGTGGCGGCTGATGTCAGCGACGAACAATCCGTCACCGACGCGACAGCGGCAGTCACAGACCAGTTGGGAGGTCCGACGATCCTGGTGAACAACGCCGGCATCACCCGCGACAACGTGTTGCGGAAGATGACGGTAGACGACTGGGATGCGGTGGCTGCTGTGCACCTGCGTGGCAATTTCCTGTTCAGTCGGGCTGTCCAGCCCTACATGCGCGAAGCAGGCTGGGGCCGGATCGTCAACCTCTCCAGCGTCTCGGCGCTCGGGAACTTCGGTCAGATGAACTACGCGGCGGCCAAGGCAGGCGTGCAGGGCATCACCAAGACCTTGGCGATCGAGCTGGGTCCTTACGGTGTCACGGTCAATGCGGTGGCGCCCGGCTTCATCGAGACCGAGATGACAGCGGCGACTGCAACGCGCATGGGCGTGTCGTTCGAGGAACTCAAGGAAACTTTCGCCGCCGACATCCCGGTTCGCCGAGTTGGTCAGCCCAGGGATATCGCGGCCGCGATCGCCTTCTTCGCTTCCGAGGAGGCGTCCTTCGTCTCTGGTCAGGTGCTCTACGTCGCCGGCGGTCCCAAAGCGTGAGCCACTTTCGGCCGTCAACGTCCTAACCGATACGGAACAC
>JBKOYU010000070.1:0-3500 GCA_046725575.1 Actinomycetota bacterium
ACTTCTTCGGCATCGCGCGGTGGAATCGGTTCGCAGACGAACACCGGCACGGCGTCCGACGCCCGTTCGGCCGCGTCGCAAAAGGTCCAAGTGACAACCGACCGCAGGCTCGGCGGGCGAGCCCCGAAAATGCGACCGCACCGGTAATGCGTTGGGCCGCTTCGGTTGCTGCGCCGGCGTCACGTCCATTGACAACCACGCTGGCACCTTGCGCTGCCAGCAGTTCGGCCACCGCGAAACCGACGCCACGCGTGCCGCCGACGACCACTGCGCCGCGGCCGGTCAGCGGGTTGCTAATCGCCCTCGCCCTCCTGAGCGAACTGCATGGCGTCCATGTTCCAGTAGCCACGCAGGTTCGTGATCAGGCCCGCTTCGTTGACCTTGTAGGCGAACACACCGCGCATCGTAGCGGTGAAGCCATTCGGAAACCTGGTGCGCAGCACCAGAATATAGGCGATCTCGTTGGGGGAGCTCGACGGAAACGTCTCTTCCCGTGTGACCGTCAACTGGTTCGGGCCGATGTTCGTGTCGAAGAACGCGGCGACGGCCTCCTTCCCGCGCACGCCTGTGCCGTCCGGGTTGGTGACCGCTTCGCCGATCGGGTCTTCGATGACGATGTCGTCGGCCATCAGCGCCAGCCAGCCCTCCTTGTCGCCGGCCTGCACGCACCGCCACGACGACTCCGACGCGATGACGACGGGTGTCTTCTCGACTGTCTCCTGGGACATTTCACTCCTTGTTGTTAGATGGCGCAGGCGGCGCGCGCCGTCCTCGGTGGCCTTTCGGATCAGCCCGAGCCCGGTGCAGTCACCCGCGGCGTGCACGGCCGTATTGGGCAGGGCGGCGACGAGCTTCTCGTACAGTTCGGTGTTCGGTTGCAGCGTTCCCGCAATGACGACGCTGTCCGCGGCGAGGATGCGGCTAGTGCCGCCGTACGGGATGAAGACGACGCCATCAGGCACAATCGTGTCGACCGGCGCCCGCACGTGCACCGCGACGCCAAGCCGGTCGAGCCGGTCCATGTGTTCGGTCTTGCGCTTGTTGCCGAGTTCCGGCGCGATCATCTTGTCGGCCTCGAGCACCGTGACGAGTCGGCCTCGTGCAGCGAGGAATTCGGCGAGTTCCAGTGCCACCAGATCGGCGCCGACGATCACTGGTGGCCGGTGATCCAGTCGGCGGTGGTGACGACGTTGATGCCGGCCTCGAGCACCTGCTCGTACAGCTCGATATCGGGCCAAACACCGTGGAACGTCAGGCAATCCGGGCGTGCGGCGAGGATCTCCTCCAGCGTGCCGGTCGCGGTGATTCCGATCGGACCGATGCCGGCGATCTCGCCGACATCGCGCCCGACCTTGTCCGGCGAATAGCAGTGCAGCCCAACCAGTTCCAGGTCAGGATGATTCTGGATGCGCTTGATCATCTCAGTGCCGACGTTTCCCGACGCCACCTGGAACACACGCAACGGGCTGCTCATAACGCTCCTACCGATCGTCGTCCGTGTAGCGGATGACACCGCGAATGTTCTTGCCGTCCAGCATGTCCTGGTAGCCCTCGTTGATCTGCTCCAGCTTGTACTGCCGGGTGATCATGTCGTCGATGTTGACCTTGCCCGCCTTGTACATCGACAGCAGTTGCGGGATGTCGTAGTGCGGGTTGCCGCCGCCGAAGATGGTGCCCTGCAGGTTCTTCTGCATCAAAGTGAGCATCGCGAGGTTAAGCGTGACGTTGGTGTCCAGCAGGCTGCCGATCGCAGTCGCGACGCAGGTCCCGCCCTTGGCGGTGATCATCATGTAGGAGTCGATGTCCTCGCCCTTGAGCTCGCCGACGGTGAGGACCACCTTGTGCGCCATGAAGCCCGCGGTGACCTCGGCGATGCCCATCAGCGCGGCGTTGATGTCCGGATACACATGGGTGGCACCGAATTTCAGCGCCGCGTCTCGCTTCCACTCGACCGGCTCGATGACAAAGATGTGTCGCGCACCGGCGTTGACCGCACCCTGGAGCGCCGACATGCCAACGCCGCCGACGCCGACGATCGCGACGTCCTGCCCGGGCCGGATGTCGGCGGTGCGCACCGCCGAGCCGTAGCCGGTGGTCACGCCGCAGCCCACCAGGCAGGCCACCTCGAACGGGATCGACGGGTCGATCTTCACCACTGAGCTCTTGTGCACGACCATGTACGGCGAGAAGGTGCCCAGCAGCGTCATCGGGAACACGTTCTGGCCCTTGGCGTGGATGCGGAAGGTGCCGTCGGAGACCGCTGCGCCATTGAGCAGGCCTGCGCCGAGGTCGCACAGGTTGCGCAGCCCCGCCTGACAGGACGAACACTTGCCGCAGGACGGGATGAACGACAGCACCACGTGATCACCGGGAGCCAGGTCTTCGACTCCGGGCCCGACCTCGGTGACGATGCCGGCGCCCTCGTGCCCGCCGAGCACGGGGAAGCCGCCCATCGGGATGCCGCCGGTGACCAGGTGGTGGTCGGAGTGGCACATCCCCGACGCCTCCATCTGTATCTTCACTTCGTCCTTGACGGGGTCGCCGATCTCGATCTCCTCGACCGACCACGGCTGGTTGAACTCCCAGATGAGAGCGCCTTTTGTCTTCATCGCACCTGCTTCCTCTTGAGTGTCCCCGCGACAGACTAAGTTATCTACGTCACATAGCTACCAGATCGGCGAAGGGGACTTGCCGAGTGGGTAGTAGCCGGGCACTTTCTCGCCGGCCCTGCCGCGTTCGATGCGCTTCTGCATGCCCTCCGACAGCTTGCCTGCCTTGATCAGATCCATATACAGGGCCGAGACGTGGCCGAAGTCGAAGAAGTCGCGCTGCCACTCGATCTTGGCGGCCCCGTCCATCTCGGTCAGGCGGAACCAGCTGCCGCCGATGCCGTACACCTCCTGCTCAGTACCGTCCCCATCGGTCGCTACCTGCTTCCAGAACCCGACGACCTCACCGATCTTGTCGTCGATGACCACGCGCTGGTACGGGTAGCGCCACCCCTCGAGGCCCTCCATCTCCTGGCCAAGCGCGATGTCGCGGATCTCGTCGATGCCGACGCACATCACGTCTTCCTTCGGGCCGATGTTCCAGCCATAGGTGGCGTCGTCGGTGTAGAAGTCGGCCAGGCCCCGCCAGTCGCCCTTCCGTTCGGCCTCGCGGTTGGCCTCCAGCCAGCGCTCGACGAAGTCCTCCAGCTGCTCGCGGGGTAGTGACGGCATATCAGCCTTCCTCTTCTTTGATGGACAGTGCTTGCGTGGGACACGCCCACACCGCTTGCTCGATCTGCGCCCGATCTTCCTCGGGCGGTTCGTCGTTGAGGATTTCGACCTGGCCGCGCTTGGGCACCTTGAAGTAGTCGGGAGCCTCGACCTCACACATCGCGTGGCCTTGGCAGAGATCCAGGTCGACTTCAATCTTGTAACCCATGGGTGGCCTCCTACACCCGCTTGCGGTAGCGGACCTTTGCAGGCCGTTCGAGCTGAACGACCATCTTCGAG
>JBKOYU010000863.1:0-11138 GCA_046725575.1 Actinomycetota bacterium
ATCCACGTGATCTCGGCCGACGCATTCACCCTCGATGGCATCAAGCGGCTCGAGGACAAGGATGTCACCGACGTCATCGTGGGCTTCCGGATCCCGTACATCATGGGTCAGGACACCGAGCCGCTCGATACCAAGATCCGCAACCTGGAGAAGTTCGCCGAAAAGGTGATCGCCAAGCTGTAACCGCTCGCGTCAACGCCCCGAACTGGGCGCAGCACCGACCTTAGAAGATGGTTATCCAACCAGGGTTCGGGTAACCAATGCGCGGTGACAGGCAAGGAAAGTCAGCGCGGTGGAGAACGCGGTGAGCCATGCGGTGCATTGAGCATCGCCAGTGACGCGGCGGATTCCAGCGCGGTCCTGACGCCGCACGGCACGCTCGACAGCAGCACCTATCGCACGCTGCGCGACAGGATCATCAAGGCGGCGCTCGATGAACCCAAGGCCGTCATCGTCGATGTGACCGACCTGGAGGTGCCCGCCGAATCGGCGTGGGCGGTCTTCACGAGTGCCCGCTGGCACGTCGGCAGGTGGCCGGAGGTGCCCATCATGCTGGTATGCGGGCACGTCGCCGGGCGATCGGCCATAGCGCGCACCGGCGTCACCCGGCGTGTGCCCGTCTATTCCACCGTCCAGGCCGCGTGCGACGCGGTATCACGAGCCGGTCGACCCCCGGTTCGCCATCGTGCCCGCGCGACGCTGCCTGCCGAGGTGAGCAGCCTTCGGCGGGCCCGCGAGTTGGCGGCCGGATGGCTGAACGCGTGGTCGCAGGCAGACATGACTCCGGTGACCCAGGTGGTCGTCACCGCGTTGGTCGAGAACGTGCTGCAGCACACCGACAGTGCACCCGATATTCGATTGGAGTCCGACGGGTCGGCCGTCACCGTCGCGGTCGAGGACGCCAGCCATGTTCCCGCGGGTCTGCGAGAGGAACCAACCGAGGCGCCGTCGGGCCTACGGATCGTGGCCGCGCTGTGTCGTGCGTGGGGAAATGCGCCGACGCCGTCTGGCAAGACGGTGTGGGCGGTGCTCGGTCCCGAAAACCGGCTCTAGGGAAGGTCTACCTCGCCGTGATACCGGCCCAACCACCGGTGGACCCGGGCCTGAATCGCTTTGCGGACTTGGTTGCCAGCGATGCATCGATGACGGCGGGACCGAGGACGTGGTCGAGCACCATGGTGGCGCTGCCAAGAACCCCCGAACGGTCACCGTTCGTCGACGGCACCACCTGCAACACCCGCGTGGCCAACGCGGTTGCGTTGCCGTACAACGTTTCTCGCAGACCCGCCACAAAGATGTCGTAGGCGCCCACCATATCCCCCGCGATCACAAGCACGGCGGGGTTGAGCAGGTTCACCGCGGCGGCAAGGACTTCGCCGACGTGGCGTCCGCTGTCGCGGATCATCCGGCGCGCGTCGGGGTCGCCGCTGTTGGCCAGCTCCACCACATCGCGCAGGTGGCCGACGGCGCGTCCGTCTGCCTGTAGCGCGCGGACCAGGGCCCAGCCGCCCGCGATCGCCTCCAAGCATCCGGTGTCGCCGCAGCGACACGGCATGCCCGCGGCCGCGGCTGTCTTGTTGTGGCCGAACTCCCCCGCGGCCTGCACCGATCCGCGCTGCAATGACCCGCCGGCGATGATGCCCGCGCCAAGGCCTGTCGATGCCTTGACCACCAGCAGATCGTCGAAGGCCTGCCGATCGCCGCGCCGTTCGGCGAACGCGATCACATTGGCGTCGTTGTCGAGAATGACCGGCGCATCGGTCAACTCGGCAAAGTACGGCGGCAACGGCACGCCGTCCCAACCACTCATGATCGGCGAATCGAGGCTGCACCCGCGCTCCCGGTCGACTGTGCCGGGCAGGCTCACGCCGACGCCATAGATCTTGTCGTCGCGATGTCCGGAATCGTCGAGCAATGCGTCGAGCCGCTTGACGATGTCGGGCATCAGGTCGTCGGGACCCAGGCCGGGCTCCTGATCGATGTCGGTGGTGGCCAGCAAGTCGCCGGCCAGATTGCACACCGCGAGCCTGGTGCGGCTTCGGCCGATGGCCGCCGACAACGCGACGCCGGCGTCGGCGTTGAAGGTCACGAAACTGGCGGGACGTCCGCCCGTCGAGGGTGCCAGCTCGCGCTCGATGACCAATCCCTGCGCGGCGAGCGCGGCGACGCGGGCCGACACCGCGGTGCGGGAGAGCCCGGTCAGCTGGCCGATCTCCGTGCGGGTGATGTCGCGCCTGTCCCTGATCAGGGCATAGATATCCCCGGCGGACGTCGGCGTTGATGTCCTGGAAAGTGCCATGTCGGAAGCGTAACCTCGATCACTTTTGTATTTCAAGTACCTAAGTCGGTTTGCGAAGCGTCCGAAGTCTCGCTAACGTGAGCGGCGACCGATCTGTACCGATACAGCAAGCACGAGGGGGACCAGATGCCGACCGTTACCGCGGTTGACCCGTGCGACTTCGTGATCTTCGGGGGCACCGGCGACCTCGCCGTCCGCAAGCTGCTGCCGGCGCTCTACCTGCGCGACCGCGACGGCCAGCTGACCGCCGACACCAGAATCGTCGCGGTGGCGCGCGCGGGCCTCGACGAGCCCGGCTACCGCCACAAAATCCAGGCTGAACTGGGCCGATTCGTCGAGGCCGAACTGCTCGACGGCGACACCGTCGACCGCTTCCTGGCCCGGCTGCGGTTCGTCAGCATCGACCTGACCGAGCCCGACGAATACGCGACCGTTGCCGACATCCTGGCCGGCTCGACTGTCGACATCCGGGTGTTCTACCTGGCATGCGCGCCCGCCCTGTTCGGACCGATTTGCGATGCGCTGGGCAGGCAGGGCCTGGTCACCAGATCGTCGCGGGTGGTGCTCGAGAAGCCGATCGGCCACGACCTGGCGTCGGCACAGGCGATCAACGACGCCGTCGGTGCAGTATTCGACGAGCGGCAGATCTTCCGCATCGATCACTACCTTGGCAAGGAGAGCGTGCAAAACCTGCTCGTCACGAGGTTCGCGAACACGCTGCTCGAACCGCTGTGGAACTCCAGCTGGATCGACCACGTTCAGATCACCGCCGCCGAGTCGCTCGGCGTCGGCACACGCGGTGACTACTACGACAAGTCCGGCGCGCTGCGCGACATGCTGCAGAACCATCTGCTTCAGGTGCTCTGCCTGGTCGCGATGGAACCACCTACATACATCGACCGCGAGACCGTGCGCGACGAAAAGCTCAAGGTGCTGCAGGCTTTGAAGCCGCTGTCAGCCGGCGACCTCAAACGCGACACGGTGACAGGACAATATGGGCCTGGCCTCGCCGACGGCGCTGTGGTCGACGGGTACCGGCATGACGCCGAAAACCCGGACAGCTCAACGGAGACGTTCGTCGCGGTCAAGGCCGAGATAAACAACTGGCGCTGGGCCGGCGTGCCGTTCTATCTGCGCACCGGGAAGCGGATGTCGCGGCGCTACTCCGAGATCGTCGTGCAGTTCAAACCCGTTCCGCTGCCGATGTTTCCGGGCAGCGAGGGCGCATCCGAGCCGAACCGGCTGGTCATCTCGTTGCAGCCGGATGAGGAGATGCACCTCGAGCTGACCGCGAAAGAGCCAGGGCCCGGCGGCATCCGGATGCGGCCGGTCTCGCTTGCGCTCAACTACACGCAGGCCTTCCAGCGCCGCTCACCTGATGCCTACGAGCGGCTGCTGATGGATGTCGTGCGCGGCGATCCGACGCTGTTCATGCGCCGGGACGAGGTCGAGGCGGCCTGGTCGTGGGCCGAACCGATTCTGCGGCAATGGCAGGAGTCCGGGCGGGTGCCCAGGCTCTATCCGGCAGGCACCGACGGCCCAGTCGACGCCGCCACCCTGCTGGAGCGCGACGGCCGACGCTGGCATGAGGAGGCGGCATGACACATCCCGTCGTTGCCGACGTGACCGCGAGGAACGACATCGCCGATCTGTCGGCGGTCGTGCCACTGCTGGCCCGGGTGTATCCAAACGGCCGGGCCGACGTCAACCATTTCCATGCCGCTGGCGGCATGGCATGCGTCATCAACACGCTGCTGGATGCGGGGCTGATGCACGACGACGTACGTACGGTGGCCGGTCGCGGACTGCGTCGCTACGGCACTGAGCCGCGGCTCGACTGGGCCCACATATCAGACCTCGCACGAAAGGCTTCCTCTCAGTGACCGTTTCACTGGACCGCCCGGCACGTCCCGTCGCCGTCGTCGCACCCGATCCGGCCGTGCGCTGGTTGGCGGTGCTCGCCCTTGCGTTGGGCGGATTTGGCATCGGCACCACCGAGTTCGTCGCGATGGGCCTGCTGCCTGACATCGCGTCGAGCCTCGGCATCACCGAACCCACTGCGGGCCACGTCATTTCGGCCTACGCGATGGGCGTAGTGATCGGTGCTCCACTAATCGCGGCACTCGCCGCACGGGTGCCGCGTAAGACGCTGCTGCTCACCCTGATGGCGGTGTTCACGTTTGGTAACCTGGCGAGCGCGCTGGCACCGTCGTACGAAACACTGATGATCGCCCGCTTCGTCGCAGGCCTGCCGCACGGTGCGTACTTCGGCGTCGCGGCCCTGGTGGCCACGCACTTGATGGGTCGGCACAACCGGGCCAAGGCGGTCGCGCATGTGATGTGCGGATTGACAGTGGCCACGGTGATCGGCGTGCCGGTGGCGTCGTGGCTGGGCCAGGCGCTGGGCTGGCGCAGTGCGTTCGGACTTGTGGTGACCGTCGGTATTGGCACTCTAGTGACGCTGTCCTTGTGGCTGCCCGCGCGGTTGCGGTCCATGCACGTCACCAGCCCGCTCACCGAACTGGGTGCACTCAAGCGCGTGCAGGTCTGGCTGGCGCTGGCCGTCGGCATGATCGGCTTCGGCGGCATGTTCGCCGTCTACACCTACATCAGCACCACGATGACCGATGTCGCCGGGCTGCCGAGGTCCCTGGTTCCGGTGGCGCTCATGGTCTTTGGTGCCGGTATGGTGGTCGGCAATCTGGTCGGCGGGCGCTTGGCGGACCTATCGGTTATCCGCGCGCTGTACCTGTCGATGGGCGCGCTCGGCATCATCCTGGCGGTGTTCGTGCTGGCGTCGCACAACCCGTGGACAGCGATGCTGGTGTTGTTCGGCATCGGCGCGGCGGGCTCGGCGGTCGCCCCAGCGTTGCAGACCCGGCTGATGGATGTCGCACACGATGCGCAGACTTTGGCGGCCGCGCTGAATCACTCGGCGCTGAACATCGGGAATGCGACCGGCGCCTGGGTGGGCGGTCTGGTGATCGCCGCAGGGTTCGGCTACACCGCGCCCGCCGCGGCCGGTGCCTTGCTGGCTGCGGCAGGAATTGGCGTGCTCACCGTGTCGGTGGCGCTGCAACGGCGGCCTCGTCGAGTATCGGCTTAAGGCACGCTTTCGACGCCGGAGGCGTGACACAACCCGACACTCGCCCCTAACGGGCGGACAGCTAGCCTGACCGGGTGCCCGTACTCGACAAGTTTCGACTCGACGACAAAGTCGTCATCGTCACCGGCGCATCGTCCGGTCTGGGGGTTTCGTTCGCCCAGGCGTGCGCGGAGGCCGGCGCCGACGTGGTGCTGGCGGCAAGACGCGTCGACAAGCTCTACGCCACATCACGTCTGGTCGAGGATGCCGGGCGGCGTGCGTTGACGGTCACCACGGACATAACTGACCCCACACAGTGCCAGGCGATGGTGGACGCGGCGATGACCGAGTTTGGCCGCGTTGATGTGCTGGTCAACAACGCCGGGGTGGGCACCGCGGTGCCGGCCACGCGCGAGACGCCCGACGAGTTCCGCGCCGTCGTCGACATCAACCTCAACGGCTCGTACTGGGCTGCGCAGGCGTGCGCGCGGGTGATGCAGCCGGGTAGCTCCATCGTGAACATCTCCAGCGTGCTCGGCCTCACGACGGCCGGGCTGCCGCAGGCCGCGTACAGCGCGAGCAAGGCCGCGATCATGGGGCTGACCCGGGATCTTGCCCAGCAGTGGGGCCCCCGCAAGGGCATCCGCGTCAACGCGATCGCACCGGGGTTCTTCGAGTCCGAGATGACCGACGCGTACAAGCCCGGCTATATCGAAAGCCTCAAACCGCGAGTGTTGTTGGGCCGCATGGGCGATCCGGCCGAGCTGGCGGCGACGCTGGTATGGCTGGCGTCCGACGCCGGGGGCTTCGTCACCGGTCAGACCATCGTCGTCGACGGCGGCGTGACGATCACCTGAGGCTGTTCATACCATTTACATATCTTTGTGTTCAGTATGAGCATCTAGCGACTGCGAATTTCGTCCCTACATTGGAATTTATACATTCCAACTGTTTTGGAGGGTCGGGAAATGAAACGCTTTGTCGCCGTTAGCTTTATCGGAATCGCGGTTGCAGCCTCCACCGCGACAGTCACCGCGGTCGCGAACGCGGCCCCGTCGGGGCTGTCGTCGGTCGATCAGACGGTGCAGACGCTTGAAGCCGGTGGCTACAACGTCATCGTCAACCGGACGGGCGCCGCGCCACTGTCACAATGCACGGTCAGCGCGGTCCGCCCGGGACAGACGCATTCCACTGACGATTCGCGTGGTGGCGGCTCGATCAACACGACGATCACCTCGAAGGTGGTTTACGTCGACGTGACGTGTTGAGCACCGACACGCACTATCGGTAGTCGCACTCTGAAAGTTGTTTTTCCGTTGGCGGATTCGGCCTCGATGGTTCCGTTGTGCGCCTCGATGATCGAAGCGGCGATGGACAGCCCGAGGCCGAAGCTGCCAGCCTCCCGCGACCGTGACTTGTCGGCGCGGACGAACCGCTCGAATAGATGCGGCATCAGCTCGGGGTCGATTCCCGGGCCGTCGTCAGTGACGGTCAATTCCACGTAGTCCGAGCCGTCCTCGGCAATGCCGGTGGCGATGCCCGTCGTTACTGTCGTGCCCGCCGGCGTGTGAACCCGCGCATTCGAGAGCAGATTGGCGATCGTTTGGTGAAGCCGCGCATGGTCGCCACGCACCCAGACCGCAGCGTCGGGAACGTTCGTCAACCATCGGTGGTCCGGCGCGGACACCCCGGCATCATTGACCGCATCGACGACCACGTCGACGAGGTCCACCTCGGCGGTGTCGAGGTCCTGACCCTCGTCGAGCCGGGCCAGCAGCAGCAGGTCGGACACCAACGAATTCATCCGGCGCGCTTCGGCTTCGATGCGCGCCAGCGAATACTCGGTGGTCTCAGGAAGCACCGAGCTGTCCTGACGCGTCAGCTCCGCGTACCCGTGAATAGCCGCCAGCGGCGTGCGCAGCTCATGGCTGGCGTCGGTGATGAACTGACGCATCCGCCGGTCCGACGCCGCGACGTCTGCGAGTGCACGCTCCACGTGGTCGAGCAATCGATTGAGCGTGTCACCGACGAGCCCCACTTCGGTGCGCGGATCGGTGTCACCCGCAGGCACCCGCGGCGTGATCGCGTGGTGGTCGCGATCCAGCGGGAGCGTCGCCACTTCGGCCGCAGTCGCGGCCACGCGATCAAGCGGACGTAGCGCGAACCGGACGATCGCGATTGTGCACGCGGCGGTGATCACCAAGGCCAGCGCGGTCACTCCCGCCACGATCCCGGTCTCGCGCGTCATCGCCTGCCACGCCGGCTTGCGCGAGGCGCCCGTCACGAGTATCTCGTTGCCGTCGCCGGGCCGGGCCACCATCCGGTAGTAACCCAGTTCCGGCAGCGCGACGGTGCGTGGTTCGGTTCCCGCCCAGGACAATTCGGCGATCTTCGCGACGGTGTCATCAGGCGCTGGCTTCGCTTCTCCGTCGACGAAGTAGGCGGAGTCCACCACCTTGCCGTTCTGGATCAACGCGATCACGTTTCCCGGCGCTTGCCCGATGAGGTGGGTGAGCGGTTTCATCGCACCGGGTGGCGGCACTTTTCCTGACGCGTCGGGCGTGATGCGGTACTTCGTGACCGCTTGGCTGAAACCGTCGGCCGATCCGGAGAGCTGTGCGTCGATGATGCCGAGAACCGACCCGCGCAGGCTCAGCACCGAGGTCGTCCCGACCGTCACCAGGACGACCATGACCACTGCCGAGACGCCGATCACCAACTGCCGCAACAACGTCAAGCTGCGCCAGATGCCAATTAACCGGGTCATTCGGCCGGCCGCAGCATATAACCCACGCCGCGCACCGTGTGGATCATCGGCTGCCGTCCCGCGTCGATCTTCTTGCGCAAGTAGGAAACGTACAGATCGACGATGCTCGACCGTCCGCCGAAGTCGTAATCCCACACCCGATGCAAAATCTCCTTGCGGCTCAACGCTCTTCGCGGATTGCGCATCAGGAACCGCAGCAGTTCGAACTCGGTCGACGTGAGCGAGATCGGCTCGCCGGCGCGGGCGACCTCACGGCTGGCCCCGTCGAGTTCGAGGTCACCGACCGTCAAGGTCTCGTCGGCAGCCGGCGTCAGGTATGCCGACCGGCGCAGCAGTCCGCGCAACCTGGCTACCAGCTCCTCGAGGGAGAACGGTTTGGTCATGTAGTCGTCGCCGCCCGCGGTCAGCCCGGTGACGCGATCGATCACCGAGTCGCGCGCGGTCAGGAAAAGCGTCGGCGTGTATGTATCGGAGTCACGGATCTGCTGCAGCACGCCGAGGCCATCCATATCCGGCAGCATGATGTCGAGAACAATGACGTCCGGGGTGTTGGCGCGGTACTTGTCGACGGCCTCGCGGGCGTCATGGGCGACGTCGATTTCCCAGCCCTCGTACTTCAGCGCCATCCGGACCAGGTTCGTCAGGGCGCGTTCGTCGTCGACGAGCAGAACCCGGATGGGTGAGCCGTCGGCACGGTACATCCGCGGCAGCTGGCCGAGGATGGCGCGACGGGGGCCTTGATCGCTCACCGGCACAGACGTCACTCGACCATTCTTGCGATCCTGCAGCGCGTCGTCACCAACCTCATAGATATTTCAAATGTGGCATCTGACCTCGTGCTCCGACCTGTAGGTTTTGTCGACTCGCCGGTGACAGAAGCGGCCGCCGCCCCGCGCCAGGGCGACGAGGGTGCGCCGGACTGCTGGCTGGTGTTCGACCCGGATGTCCGTCCAGCGCTCGATGGCCTGCGCCCCGGCGATGACATCGTCGTGATCACCTGGCTCCATCTCGCCGACCGAGCGGTGATGCAGGTGCACCCCCGTGGCGACACAAGCAGGCCCATCCGGGGCGTCTTCGCCACTCGATCCCAGCATCGGCCGAATCCGCTGGGTATCCACGCCGTCACGATTCTTGACGTCGACGATCTCCGTATCCGCGTGCGCGGACTCGAGGCGATTGACAAGACACCGATCGTGGACATCAAGTCCGCGCTGGAACCTCGCGGACAGCGCTGACCAAACGGTGCCGCCGGCACCGCCGCCAGCGTGTGGCCGAGAGTTCTCGGTGCTGCTTGCTTGGCGGATAGGAAAATCTTCCCTTCGAGGGCTGAAATCTGGCTTACCAGCGATTACGAAGCCACGACTCGAGAACGACCATGAATGTCGTCCCTCCCGGAAAAGCAACCGACATTAGGAACCCCCATGCTCTCGACAGCACCGACGAGTACCACTCGCCGAGCTCCTGAAGAAACAGTGCGTCTGCGCCCCGGCGACCTGCCAGTAAGGCCGCTGCCGAGCACGGTCGTCGGCAACGAGGCCAAAACGGTGCGGATGCGCCCTGTCGACCTGGCATTGAAGACGCTGCCGAGGGCCATCAGTGCCTTTGACGGCAAGACCGTGCGGATGCGCCCTGTCGACCTGCCAGTCATCGGCAATGTCGCCAAGACGGTGCGGCAGCGCTATGCCGACCTGACCACCATCAAGAGCCGACCCACCAAGTGGGATATCGCGCGGGTCATGTTGGTGCTGATGCTGGCGTCGATGCCGATTCTCGGGATCTCGGTGGACGTGTTCGGGCTGGTCTCGCAGAGCACCACGTCGGTGGTCGTCATCGCGCTGACTGCCGTGCTCGGGACGATCGTCACCTTCGCGCCGCATCGGCTCGACATGATCGTCGGACGCGGCCTCATCGCCGGAATGGTGGCATGCATCGTCTATGACGGAGCCCGGCTGTTTGCCGTGCACGTTCTGGGATTGATGGGCGACTTCATCCCCGTGATGGGCTCGTGGGTCACCGGCGAGCCGGACACCACGGGCAGTGCGGCGGTTGGTTACGTGTGGCGCTTCATCGGCGACGGTGGGGGGCTCGGCGTCGCCTTCTTCGTCGTCGCATTCGCGCTGGGCATTGATCGGTGGAAGAACGTCTACGCGGTGCTCGCCTCGGTGGGCTTCGCCGTCTTCCCGACGTGGGCCGGCCTGATGGCAACGGTCGCGCTAGCTCCGCGTGGCGAGGAGATGATGTTCCCCCTGAACGTGGCCACGGTGACGATCACACTGGTCGGCCACCTGATCTTCGGCCTGGTCCTCGGGCTCGCCTTCCTGAAGGCACCCCGCGGACGGGACCGTAGCGAATGGCCGTGGCCACCGCTGTCGGAATCAGCGCCGGCCAAGCGGGTCATTCGTTTCGCGAAGAAAGTCACCCATTCGCCTTAACGGTCAGGCGAGCCGCGGGTCGTCGAGGACTTTTCCGACGACCCGCGGCGGCACGCGCGGCGCGTTCGGAGACCAAGGACCGACTCTCTGGGTGAGAATTGCCCGGATAGGAGGTCTACATGTCTTCCCACCTGGAAGTCTTCAAGCCGTCAGGACGGGAGCTGGTCCCACTGAGCGGCCAACGGGTGACCCTTGGTAAGGCCTCAACCAATACGGTGTCGCTCGAGCACGACCCAACCGTCTCTCGCTTGCACGCCGTCCTGGAAAACCACGGGTCTGCCTGGTCGATACGCGACATGGGGAGCCGCAATGGCACCTACATCAACGGGGAAAAGATCGATACGGAACGGGTTCTGCGTTCTGGAGACGAGCTGCGACTAGGCAAGTCACGGTTGGTCTTCCTGGAGTCCAGGGAAGCCGGCGAACCGGCCGATGAAGCAACAATGGTTCCCGACGCCGCCCAGCTCCCGCCGCGTCTGACTCGGCGCGAATTCGACGTGCTCGTGGTGTTGTGCCGCCCCTTGGTCTCCGACGACCCTTTTCCCGAGCCCGCAT
>JBKOYU010000017.1:0-8955 GCA_046725575.1 Actinomycetota bacterium
GATCAGCCGCGCCGACGACGGGTATTGCTCGCTGAACACGGCGGGCGCGTCGGCCGCGGCGATGACGGCACGAACGGGGTCGTCTTCGGCATCGACGGCCCGCTTCTGCAGCGCCAGGAAGCGTCGGGCGGCACGCACCCAGGCCCGGCCGACCAACCCGCCGCGGGAGCCGAACGCGTGATAGATCGCGCCGTTGGAGATGCCGGCCCGCTCAGACACTGCGCGGATCGTGACGGCCGTGACGCCGCCCTGTACGGCGAGTTCTTCGGCCGCGTCGAGCATCGCGTCGCGGTCGTACACCTGTGGGCGGGGCATGGCGGCCACCATAACGGAGCAGATGCTCTGTTAACAAATGTGTGCATGACACGCCGAAGCAATAAGGGCCGTAGCAACCCTTTGGAGGCGGATAGTAGTGCTATCGCACACCGGCTCGTCACCGCGTACCGGGAAGGGCGAAAGGCCTTCCCGCATACGCTTCTCAACCCCTACGCGGGGGTGGGCGACCGCGCCGTCGCCCGCATGTGGCGGCTGGGTTGGCAACGGGCCGCCGAGGAGAGCCGCGGCATTCCATCCGAAGCAGAACGCATCGCGCGGATAGCCGCCGAGATCGACGCGCTACTGGATTGACTCGCCCGCGCGAGCGCCGTGTCTGTACGGCGACACCCCGCATCTGCACGTACAAAAGGGGTCGCTCGCGCGTCCGCTAGCCCACCGCGCGGCTGGCGCCCTCCCAGAACTGCGCGCGCACCGACTTCTTGTCCGGCTTGCCCAACGCGGTCACCGGCACCGAGTCGACGACGATCACCTGCTTCGGCGACTGCACCGACCCCTTGCGCTCCTTGACCGCGGCCTGGATCTCCGAGGTCATCCGAGCCACCGACTCCTCGTCGGACGGGGCGTCCGGCCGCAGCACCACCACCGCCGTTACGGCCTCACCCCACTTCTCGTCCGGGGTGCCGATCACACACACCTGCGCGACCGAAGGATGTTCCGCCACAACGTCTTCCACCTCACGCGGAAACACGTTGAAACCGCCGGTGACGATCATGTCCTTAATGCGGTCGACGATGTAGTAGAACCCGTCCTCGTCTTCACGGGCCAGATCGCCGGTGTGCATCCAGCCGTCATGAAAAGTACGCGACGTCTCGTCAGGTAAGTTCCAATAACCTCCGGACAACAACGGCCCGGACACGCAGATCTCGCCGACCTCGCCCTGGGGCACCGGCTTGCCGTCCTCACCGAGCAGCGCCACGCGGGCGAACAGTGTCGGCCGCCCGCATGACGTCAACCGCTTCTCGTCGTGATCGCCCTTGGCCAGATACGTGATCACCATCGGCGCCTCGGACTGCCCGTAGTACTGGGCGAAGATCGGGCCGAACCGCCGAATCGCCTCGGCCAGCCGCACGGGGTTCATCGCCGAAGCGCCGTAGTACACGGTCTCGAGCGACGACAAGTCGCGGGTGTGCGAATCCGGGTGATCCATCAGCGCGTAGATCATCGACGGCACCAGCATGGTCGCGGTGATCTTCTGCTCCTCGATGACGCGCAGCACCTCGGCCGGGTCGAACTTCGACAGCACGACCATCTCGCCGCCCTTGACGATCGTCGGCACGAAGAACGCCGCGCCGGCGTGCGACAGCGGCGTGCACATCAGGAACTTCGGGTGCTCGGGCCACTCCCACTCGGCGAGCTGGATCGTCGTCATCGTGGTGATCGATTGCACGGTGCCGATCACGCCCTTGGGCTTACCCGTGGTGCCGCCGGTGTAGGCCATGCCGCCGATGTGATCCGGCGGCAGGTCCGCGGCCACCAACGGCTTTGGCGAGTACTTCTCGGCCTCGGCGTTCAGATCCACCGCGACGCCCGCGAGCGCCTCGGGAACCGGGCCGATCGTGAGGACCTGCTTCAGCGAGGGCACCTTCTCCAACAGCCCCAGCGCGCGTTCGACGAACATCGGGTTGGGATCGATGATCAGCGAGGTGATGCCGGCGTCGGACACCACGTAGGCGTGGTCGTCTAGCGAGCCAAGAGGGTGGAGTGCGGTGCGACGGTATCCCTGCGTCTGCCCGGCGCCGATGATCATCAGCACCTCGGGCCGGTTCAGCGACAGCAAACCGACCGCAGCGCCGGTGCCCGCGCCCAGCGCCTCGAAGGCCTGAATGTACTGGCTGATGCGGTCGGCCAGCTGGCCGCCGGTCAACGTGGTGTTGCCGAGGAACAGCACCGGCTTGTCTTTGTTGCGCTTGAGAGCACCGACCGTGAGGTGGCCGGAGTGCAGGGGATGGCGCAGCAGCTCGTCCGTCATGGTCCTAAGACTAGAACGTGTTACAGAACGAGCTGCTGCTTCCCCGGGCATCCGGCTGAAGCGGATGCCCGGGGACCCCCTGCGAACTCAGCGCTTCGCGGCCTTGTTGGCCTCGGCCCGGTACTCGGCCGCAACCTTCTCGGCGAGGTCGGCCCGCCACTGGATTTCCTTCTGGATCCACTCATTGTCCTGCGGGAACTCGTCGGTCTCGGCGACGCGGCGCACCTCGAGCTTGACGCCGGGACCCAGGGGGCACCTCTGCGCCCATTGCTTGGCCTCGTCCTTCGACGACACGTCGAGGATCCAAAACCCGTTGAACAGCTCTTTGGCCTCGGTGTACGGGCCATCGGTGACAACCGGCGGATCGGAGTTGAAGTCGACGACGAAGCCCTCCTCGGGTCCGGTCAAGCCCTCGCCGGCCAGCATGACACCGGCCTTGATGAGCTCCTCGTTGTAGCGGCCCATCGCCTCGAAGATCTCGTTGAAGTCGATGTTCTGCTCCTCCATGGCCTTCTCGGCCTCGGGGGTGGACCGCATGATCAGCATGTAGTGCGACATTGTTGTGTCTCCTTCTAGTTGGGAAGGGGCGCGTCCATCGTGCCCTCGTTGACACGTCGAACGGCAATCCCCCGAAATCGACACGGGACCCAAGATTTCTTCAACGAATTTTTTCAGTGCTGCAAGGATGGCGGAATGCCGTCAGCTGACCTGGTCATTTGCGGAACCGTGCTGACCGTCGACGAACTCCAACCCACCGCGGAGGCGCTGGCCATCTCCGACGGCCGCATCATCGCGGTCGGAGACCGATCCGCCGTCGAGAGCTGGATCGGTCCCAACACCGAGGTGCTCGACATCGACGGCTGCATCATGCCGGGGTTTGTTGAGGCCCACGGCCATCCGCTGATGGAGGCGATCGTGTTGTCCGACCGCATGGTCGACATCCGGCCGGTCACCATCCGCAGCGCCGACGATGTCGTCGACGCGATACGGCGCGACGTGGCCAACCGTGGCCCGCAGGGCGCCTACCTCAACGGCTGGGACCCGTTGCTGCAGAACGGACTTCCGGAGCCGACGCTGGACTGGCTGAACTCCGTCGCACCCGATACGCCGCTGGTGATCATCCATAACTCTGGGCATAAGGCCTACTTCAACTCCGCGGCGGCGGCGCGGGCCGGGCTGACCCGCGACACCCCGGATCCCAAGGGGGCCAAGTACGGCCGCGACGCGAACGGGGACCTCGACGGCACCGCCGAAGAGACAGGCGCGGTGTTCTCGTTGCTGGGCGGCGCGATCCAGCCCAGCGACTATCCGGCGATGCTGCGGGCCGAACTCGCGCGGCTCAACCGCGGCGGGCTGACCACCTGCTCGGAAATGGCGTTCGACCCGGTGTTCCGGCCAGTCGTGGAGCAGATGCACGGTGAGCTCACCGTCCGGCTGCGCCCGTACGAGATCTCCAACGCACAGATGAGCACCGACATGACTCCCGACAACGGTGACGACGTGCTCCGCCAGGTCGGCATCAAGATCTGGGTCGATGGCTCGCCGTGGATCGGCAACATCGACCTGAGCTTTCCGTATCTGGACACCGATGCCACCCGCACCATCGGTGTGGCGCCGGGCTCGTGCGGGCACGCGAACTACACTCGCGAGCAGCTGACGGAGATCGTCGGCGCGTACTTCCCGAAAGGTTGGCCGATGGCCTGCCATGTCCAGGGCGACGCCGGCGTCGACACGATCCTCGACGTCTACGAACACGCCCTGCGGCGCTGGCCCCGCCACGACCACCGGCTACGGCTTGAACACGTCGGCGCCATCCGGCCCGAACAGTTGCAGCGCGCCCACGACATGGGCGTCACGTGCAGCTTGTTCGTCGACCAGATCCACTATTGGGGCGACGTCATCGTCGACGGCCTGTTCGGGCCCGAGCACGGTGAGCGGTGGATGCCGTGCGGCACCGCGGTCAAGACGGGCATGCGCATCTCGCTGCACAACGACCCGCCGGTGACGCCCGAAGAGCCGCTGCGCAACATCAGCGTCGCGGTCACCCGGACCGCGCCGAGCGGCCGGGTGTTAGGGCCCGAGGAGCGGCTGACGGTCGAGCAGGCGATCCGAGCGCAGACCATCGACGCCGCGTGGCAGCTGTTCGCCGACGACATGATCGGCTCGCTGGAGGTCGGCAAGTACGCCGACATGGTGGTGTTGTCGGCCGATCCGCGCGCCGTGCCGCCGGAAAAGATCGCCGATCTCGAAGTGCGGGCGACGTTCCTGGCGGGCCGGCAGGTTTATGCGAAAGGCGACTGACGCGACGGCGACCATGGCACGCTCAGGGCATGTCTGAGCTGCCCGATCCGCGCTTTCTCGACGAACGAACCGCCCACTGGGCCGAAGCCAAGCCCGACGACGAGGCGTTCACGTACTTCGACCGGACCTGGACCTGGTCGCAATGGAACGACCGCGTGCGCCGGCTCGCCGGTGCGCTTCAAGAACGTGGCATCAAACGGGGCGATGTCGTGGCGTTCCTGGACAAGAACCATCCCGCGTGCGTCGAGTTGACCCTTGCCGCGGCGTCGCTGGGTGCGGCCAACGCGATCATCAACTTCCGGCTGGCGGCAGAGGAACTCGACTATGTGCTCAACGACTCGGGCGCCAAGATCCTGATCGTCGGCGCGGAGCTCAAGCCCGGGGTCGACAAGATCCGCGACAAGCTCACCAACCTCGAGCACGTCATCACGGTAACGCCCGAGGGCGGTGACGGTGACGAGTACGAGGCGCTGCTGGCCGGGGCCACACCTGTGGGCCGTGCGGCCGACGTCGACCCCGACGATGTGTGCATCATCATGTACTCGTCTGGCACCACCGGCCGCCCGAAAGGTGTTGAGCTGACGCAGGCCAACATGATCGCGCACACGCGCAACGCGCATGAGGGATTCGAGTTCGACGCGGGCGACAAGAACATGGTGTCGATGCCGCTGTTCCACGTCGGCGGATCGTCCTATGTGCAATTCGGGATTCACGACGGCGTCCCGAGCGTGATGACGCGCGACGTCGACGGCATGACCTTGGCCGGCGCAATTCTCAAGGGCGCCAACAGAACATTCCTGGTGCCCGCGGTGCTGGCCAAGGTGCTGGAATCGGGCGAAGACGCCGTCAAGCTGTTCGGTGCGCTGAAGACCTACGCGTACGGGGCGTCGCCGATGCCGATGCCGCTGTTGCGGGCGGCGTTGAAGGCCTGGCCGAACACCGACTTCATTCAGGTGTACGGCCTGACCGAGTTGTGCGGTGTGATCAGCCACCTGCTTCCGGAGGCGCACCGCGCCCAGGATCATGAGGAGCGCCTCAGCAGTGCGGGGACGCTGGTGCCCAACGCGGAGGTCCGGGTCGTCGACCCAGACACTTTGCAAGATGTACCGGCAGGTGAGCAGGGCGAATTGTGGTTCCGCTCACCGCAATTGATGAAGGGCTACCACAACAAACCGGAGGCGACGGCCGAGGCGATCACTTCTGACGGGTGGTTCCGCACCGGCGACATCGGCCGCGTCGACGACGGTGGCTACATCTTCGTCGAGGACCGGCTCAAGGACATGATCATCTCGGGCGGGGAGAACATCTACTCGATCGAGGTGGAACGGGTGCTGGCCGAACACCCCTCGGTGACCGAGGTCGCGGTCATTGGTGTGCCGGACGAGAAGTGGGGCGAGGTGGTGAAAGCCGTTGTCTCACTGGAAGGCACCGCCACCGAACAGGAGCTTATCGCGTTCTGCCGCGAGCATCTGGCCGCCTACAAGTGCCCCAAGACCGTCGACATCAAGGACGAGCTGCCACGCAACCCGACGGGCAAGATCCTCAAGAAGGATCTGCGCAAACCGTACTGGGAGGGCCGGGACCGCGCGACGGTCTAACCTGGTCGCGTGATTCCTCCGCTCGACGACCTACTCGACCGCCTGCACGTCGTCGCGTTGCCGATGCGAGTTCGCTTCCGCGGCATCATGGTTCGCGAGGTCGCATTGATCGACGGGCCGGCCGGCTGGGGTGAGTTCGGCGCGTTCCTCGAGTACGAGCCGCCGGAGGCCGCGGCGTGGCTGCTGTCGTCGATCGAAGCGGCGTATGGCGAGCCGCCGCCGACTCGCCGAGATCGCATCCCGATCAACGCGACGGTGCCGGCGATACCAGCCTTGGAGGTGCCCAAGGTGCTGGCCCGGTTTCCGGATGTGCGGACGGCGAAGGTCAAGGTCGCCGAGCCGGGGCAGACACTGGTCGACGACGTCGACCGCGTCGAAGTGGTTCGTGCGCTTGTTCCGACCGTGAGGGTCGACGCCAACGGCGGATGGACCGTCGACGAGGCCGTCACCGCCGCCGATGCGCTGACCGCGTCCGGGCCGCTGGAGTACATCGAACAGCCATGCAAGACGGTCGAGGAGTTGGCCGAGGTGCGGCGCCGGGTCGACGTGCCGATCGCCGCCGACGAGAGCATCCGCAAGGCCGACGACCCTTTGCGGGTGGTGCGGGCCGGGGCGGCCGATATCGCGGTGCTGAAGGTCGCGCCGCTGGGTGGCGTCTCGTCGCTGCTGACGATCGCTGAGCAGATCGATATCCCCGTCGTCGTCTCCAGCGCGCTGGACTCCGCCGTCGGCATCGCGACTGGGCTGCACGCCGCCGCTGCGCTGCCCAAACTGGACCACGCCTGCGGGCTCGGCACAGGCGCGCTCCTGATGGATGACATCGCCGAGCCGATGGTCCCCGTCGACGGCTACCTGCCGGTGAAGCCGGTGGCGCCCGACCCGGCGCGACTGGACGCACTGGTCGCGGAACCGGAGCGCAGGCAGTGGTGGATCGACCGCGTGAGGGCCTGCTACCAGCTGATGTCCTAATTTGTGGGGGCCATGGCCTAGACGCCATGGCGGCGGTCGCCAACACTGGATTCGTGCGGTCGGTTGTGGTCCTCGGCTACCCGGGCGTCCAGGCACTCGACCTGGTCGGCCCGTTCGAGGTGTTCACCGCCGCGACGCTCTACCTGGCCGGCCAGGGACGCGCGGACGAGGGCTACTCCGTCACCGTCGTCTCCCGCGACGGCGAACCGGCTACCACCCTGACCGGCCTCGCGCTCGTCGCCCAACCGCTGCCGGATCCCCGTGAACCCATCGACACGCTCGTCCTGCCCGGCGGCATCGGCGTCGACGGCGCGCGACGCAACGCGCACACCATCGGCTGGATACAGATCGCGGCCGAGCACACCCGCCGCGTCGTCAGCGTCTGCACCGGATCGTTCCTCGCCGCGCAGGCGGGGTTGATCGATGGCTGCGTCGCGACCACGCACTGGGCGTTCGCCGGACAAATGGCACGCGAATTTCCCTCTGTGACAGTCGATCCCGAGCCGATCTTCGTCCGCAGCTGCGAGAAGGTCTGGACCGCGGCGGGTGTCACCGCCGGCATCGACCTGGCCCTTTCACTGGTCGAGGACGACTACGGCACCGACGTCGCCCAGACCGTCGCCCGCTGGCTGGTGTTGTACCTGCGACGGCCGGGCGGGCAGACGCAGTTCGCCGCGCCGGTATGGATGCCGCGCGCCAAGCGGGCGCCGATCCGTGACGTGCAGGAGGCCATCGAATCCGAACCCGGTGGCGCGCACAGCATTCCGGAGTTGGCTCGTCGCGCCGCGATGAGTCCACGCCACTTCACCCGTGTGTTCACCGAGGAGGTCGGCGAGGCGCCCGGCGCGTACGTCGAGCGGATCCGCACCGAAGCCGCCCGCCGCCAGCTCGAGGAGACCGATGACACCGTCACGGTCATCGCCGCCCGCTGCGGATTCGGGACGGCCGAAACTCTAAGACGCAATTTCGTTCGACGGCTTGGTATTTCGCCCGACCAGTACCGCAAGACATTCGCCTAACAAAGGAGATGGCAATGACGCAGATCGCGATCGTGGTGTATCCCGGCTTCACCGCGCTGGACTTCATCGGGCCCTACGAGGTGCTGCGCAACCTGCCCGACGCCGAGGTGCGGTTCGTCTGGCACGAGCCCGGACCCATCGCCGCCGACTCTGGGGTGCTGCTTGTCGGAGCCACGCATTCGTTCGACGAGACGCCGTCTCCCGACATTCTGCTGGTGCCCGGCGGCATGACGACCTTCGAACACGCCCGTGACGAGAAGCTGCTCGATTGGGTGCGACGGGCACACCAGACCGCGACCTGGACCGCGTCGGTGTGCTCTGGCTCGGTGATCCTGGCCGCGGCTGGGCTGCTGGAGGGCAAGCGGGCCACGTCGCACTGGATGGTGGTGCCGATGTTGAAGACGTTCGGTGTCACGGCGGTCGGCGATGAGCGGATCGTGCACGAAGGCGACATCGTCACGTGTGCCGGTGTCTCCGCCGGCATCGACCTCGCAATGTGGCTGGCCGGGCAGATCGTCGGCGAGGCTAGCGCCAAAGCCATTCAGCTCACGATCGAATACGACCCGCAGCCGCCGTTCGACTCCGGCCACCTGTCGAAGGCCTCAGCCGCCACAAAGGCGACCGCGCCGGCGATGCTCGGCAAGGAGACCGTCAAGGCTGGCCAGCTGATCCCGTCGACGCTGCTGCTCTGGAACGCTGCGATCCAGCGGGCGCGGTCGAAGCGCCGCAGGGGGGTCAAGGTGTGATTTGTGGAGTCCTACCG